>DATDRD010000578.1:0-6855 GCA_035291925.1 Anaerolineales bacterium | reverse complement strand
AACCGCTCCTTATCAATACTATGCAAGTGACATTCGCCAATCTGGAATCTGGCTATGAAACCACACAAGTCTTCACGGATGACCATGCTCCAATTGAGTGGATCGTGAATGATATGGTGATTCGGTTCATTCTTGGGGGAGGGACTCAATACCTTCAATAGACCATGAACAAATTTACTCTTCTTTCCTGGCTTGTTACTTTGCTTATCCCTCTCGCCCTCATCGGGCTTGGTTTACGCACTCTTCTCACTCCTATCTTCCTGCAAATCGAATACAACATGCCATATTTCCCACCAGATGAGTATGGCTTTACCAGGGAAGACCGCTTGAAGTGGGCGCCATACGCGCTTGATTATCTCGTCAATAACGCAAACATTTCCTATCTCGGCGACTTGAAATTCGACGATGGCACCCCGCTTTACAACGAGCGCGAGTTGAGTCACATGGACGATGTCAAACGCGTGACGCAGGGCGCGTTGAGAGTCTGGTATCTGTCACTCGCCTTGCTGGCTCTGCTCGGGGTGTGGGCATGGTTCGGCGGTACGTGGTGGCAGGCCTATCGTCTCGGTCTGACGCGAGGCGGGTGGTTAATGGTTGGATTGGCAGTTGCCATCGGGTTGATCGTCGTCATCGGCATCTCCATCAATCCAAATGTATTCTGGGATTTCTTTGCGGGATTCCATAGTCTGTTCTTTGAAGGTGATTCATGGCTATTTCTATATTCGGATACGCTTATCCGCCTGTTTCCCATCCGCTTCTGGCAGGATGCATTCTTATTGGCAGCAGTCATTGCATTAGGAGGTGGGGTTGCGTTGGGGCTGGGGTTGAAATCCGCTAATCTACGCTAATACTCATCGGGTTTGAACCACTGAGACACGGAGAGCACGGAGAAAGGCGAAACCCTATCGAAGGATTACGGTTAGCAACATGATGTATAATTTCTCCTGAGGAGACCACAATATGGCAGATGCAACATCGCTCGAAAACAAAGTTGCCCTCATCACAGGTGGCTCACGCGGCATCGGGCGTGCCGTCGCCCTGGAACTTGCGGCGCGCGGGGCGGCAGTGATCGTGAACTTCCACAAATCACCCGAAGCTGCCGATGACGTGCTGAAGAAAATCCAGGAAGCAGGTGGAAAAGCGGTTGCCTTTCAAGCGGATGTGTCTGATATCAAGCAGGCGGAAGCACTGGTAAAGTTTGCGGTTGAAACTTTCGGTGACCTGAGCATTCTCGTCAATAACGCGGGCATCACCAAAGATACACTCATCATGATGATGTCGGAGGCGGATTGGGACGCGGTGATCGACGCCAATCTTAAGTCCACGTTCAATTGCTCGAAGGCCGCTGTCAAGCACATGCTGCGCAAACGCTATGGACGAATCATTAATATGGCGTCGGTTGCCGGTCAAATGGGCAATGCCGGGCAGACGAATTACTCCGCCTCCAAAGGGGGGCAGATCGCATTTACCAAGGCGCTGGCGCGCGAGGTCGCGCCACGCAATATAACGGTCAACGCCATCGCGCCCGGCTTTATCGATACTGAGATCCTTGAGCTTATGCCACCGGATATTCTCGAAGCCGCGATCAAGATGGTACCCCTCGCCCGCAAAGGCAAACCGGAAGAGGTCGCCTATGCCGTTGCCTTCCTTGCCTCAGACCAGGCCGCGTTCATCACAGGCCAGGTGCTCGGTGTGGACGGCGGCATGGCGATGATGTAATCACCCTCACCCCTAACCCCTCTCCCCGCTTCGACTTCGCTGGCGCTCCGCTCAGCGCGAATGGGAGAGGGGAATCGAGGAGAACGAATGTCAGATTCATATCAACAAGGCAAAACAACGGTCGCGCCCGATGTGCTCATCACCATCGCGCGGCTTTCGGCGTTGAGCGTGCCCGGTGTCAGCCGCATGGCACAGGTAACGGGCGGCGTGAACCGTCTCTTCAAGCGCGGCGCTCACGAAGGCGTGCGCATTCAAGTCGAAGACAATACCGTCGTCGCCAATCTGTATCTCATCCTCAAAAAGGATGTGAACATCCGCGAAGTGAGCCGCAACGTCCAGTACCAGGTGGCGCGCGCATTACAGGAAATGGTCGGCATGGCAATCGGGGCGATCAAGATCCACATTGAAGACATAGACTACGAGGAAATAGAGGCTTAGTCTGCATGAAACCCCGCACCAGGGCACGCGCGCTTGCCCTGCAAGTACTTTACGAAGTTGATATCGCAAATCATCCTCCTGCCGAAGTGTTCAGATCGCGGCTGGAGGAGACTCCGCTTTCAGACGAGCTTTCCGATTTTGCCCGTCGGATCATTTTTGGCATCCTGCCGCTTACATACAATCTCGACCAGATCATTTCAAAATACGCGCCTGAATGGCCTTTCGACCAGGTCGCCGCGATAGATCGCAACATCCTGCGCATGGCGCTCTGGGAGTTCGCGGTGTTTCACGAAACTCCCCTCAAAGTTGCCATCAACGAAGCAGTGGAACTTGCGAAGGAATTCGGCTCTGATTCCGCACCGCGATTTGTCAACGGCGTGCTCGGCGCGCTCGCGGATCATCAACATGAAATTCAACAGGCGCTCCAAAAGGCATAGCATCTTACAATGGAAATTCTCGGCATAGGCTGGCAGGAACTTATCTTTATTGTCATCATCGCTTTGATCGTCCTGGGTCCAAAGGATATGCAAAAAGCCGGCAGGTCGCTCGGGCGCTGGCTCAACCAGCTCGTGCAATCGGATGGCTGGAAGGTCTTTCAAAAGACGTCCAGTGAGTTGAGAAACCTGCCAAGGAATCTGATGAGGGAAGCCAACATGGAAATGAAGGAAGCGGAGAAGGAAATCCGCCGCGCCATGGATCCGCGCCTCAACCCGCCTCCGTCAAAAGAGACGGAGAATAGTGTTCAGCCCTCCGATCATACCGATACTCCCACGTCCGTCCACAGTGAATCCAGCGCCAGGGACGGCGCAGATGAGCATATCGAATCAAAATGACTAAATTCCTCAGGACATTCTGGCGGGTGATTACATATCCATTCGTATTTATTTACAATAGTATTGCCTTCCCATTTAGAGCCATCCGAAGGTTCCGTCGATTCCTCGACACCGAGCCCGAAGACCGTCCGCTGATGGACACTTTCTCCAGCCTCGCCACCGAAGCCGAGACGCGCCAGAGTCTCTGGGATCATGTGGAAGCATTGCGCGCGCACCTGTTGCGCTCCATAGTATGGCTGGCGCTCGGCGTGGTCATATCATCGATTTTCACGCGAGACCTGGTCGTGATTCTGGCCGCACCTCTTGAAGACACATCACTTTTGGGTGCGATCGAAGTCACAGAATCGATCAGCGTTTTCATGCGGATTGCCTTGATGGGCGGTCTCGTACTGGCAATCCCATTGATTGCGTTCGAATTCTGGCTGTTCGCGGCGCCGGGTCTCAGATCGCGCGAGAAGAAAACCGGGCTGATTGGTATCCCCCTGGCAACCTTATTATTCGCGGGCGGAGTGGCATTTACCTACTACATCGTTCCCGCGGCCATCAACGCGATGCAAGCATTCAATAAATTCATGGGGTTTACGACCAATTGGAGGCCCAGTTCTTATTATGGCTTCGTTACGGGTCTGATGTTCTGGCTTGGCGTGGCATTCGAATTTCCGCTTGTTGTTTACATACTTACGGCAATGGGCTTCATCAAGCCCAAAATACTCGCGGAACAATGGCGACTGGCAATCGTTGTTATTTCCATTTTTGCGGCCGCGATCACACCGACGATCGATCCTGTCAACATGGGGCTGGTCATGTTGCCCATGAGCCTGCTATACTTTGTCAGTATCGGCCTGAGCTACATCGCCTACGCCGGGCGAAAGAGGAATGCACCAGAGACGGAAGCATCCGTTTAACGGGATCAGGCTCAGGCTTACACTGAACCGTTGTGCTGAGCGAAGGTGCCGAAGCAGAAGTCAAGGTGTGAAACATTGAGGAGAGATTATGAAATCACATTCTGTTTTTTCGCGTCGAATTCCATTGTTCATCATCATCCTTGCACTGAGCAGTCAGGCCTGCGCCATTTCGCTGCTTGAGTGGCCGCCATTCCCCACAGCCAGCCCCCCGGATCAAAATATTCCAACGGGACCCACAGCCACGCCCGCGCCGCGCGCCGAGATGACGTTTACTGTGCGGCTGCCTGAACCCCTGCCGCCGAATGAGATCCTTGCCCTCAGCGTTTTGGATGAAGTGACCGGGCTGGCCCTCAACCCGGTGGATTATCAGATGACGCCGCTCGACCCAACCACTTATACGGTGCTGCTGACCATTCCTGATCAATCGATCATCAAGTATCACTATATACGGCGCGGCGCGTCACGTGTGGCCGAAGATACGAACCTGGACGGAAACATCCGCTACCGCCTGGTGCATGTGAATGGGCCCACGCAGATCGTGGACACGCTGAATAGTTGGACAGACAAACCGGTGGGCACTCCATCCGGGAATATCTTTGGCACCGTCCTGAACTCGGATAATGGCTCACCGATTCCAGACATCCTGGTCACAGCGGGTGGCGTCCAGACACAAACAGACTCAGCCGGTCGCTTTCAGCTGATCGGCTTGCGCGGCGGGACTCATAACCTCGCGGCTTATGCGCTGGATGGCGCATATCAGACTTTTCAGCAGGGAGCAACGGTCGCTGAAAACCAGGGCACCCCGGTTGATATCCGCATGAAACCTGCTCAACTGGTGAACGTGATCTTCACGGTCTCGGTTCCTCAGACCACGCAAAAAGGCGTGCCCGTGAGACTGGCTGGCAATCTGCTCCAACTTGGCAACACCTTTGCAGATTTACGCGGCGGATTGAGCACGGTTGCCGACCGCATGCCTGTGCTTACACCCTTACCTGACGGGCGCTATTCGGTTTCTCTCTTCCTTCCGGCGGGTGCAAGCATCGAATACAAATATACCCTCGGCGACGGATTCTGGAATTCGGAATTCACCTCCGACGGCAGGTATCTTACACGGCAATTGATCGTCCCATCCCAAAATTTCGCCATCAATGATATTGTCCAGTCATGGCAGACGGGACCTAATTCACCGATCCTGTTCGAAGTCACTGTCCCATCAGATACCCCATTGGGTGACATGATTTATATCCAGTTCAATCCGTATGCCTGGACTACGCCGATCCCGATGTGGCCCCTGGGGAATAACCGCTGGGCTTATAAACTTTATGGTCCGCTCAACATTGTCGGCTCATTGAGTTATCGGTACTGCCGCAACGCGCAATGCGACTCCGCGGACGACGCGCAGACAGCCGGAGAAGCTGCGCACGGCCGGACGGTATCGCCCAGCATTGCCGCGCAGGATATCATTGATACAGTCAGCCAGTGGATATGGCCGCAAGCGTCAGGCAGCGCCGCGCTCGTTGCAGCGAACATCCCCTCACGCG
Organism: Anaerolineales bacterium; assembly: GCA_035291925.1. Taxonomy (GTDB): domain Bacteria; phylum Chloroflexota; class Anaerolineae; order Anaerolineales; family Villigracilaceae; genus Defluviilinea. Next base: position 1,419 of record DATDRD010000578.1, on the reverse strand, counting down.
GCACAGGCTTTATGGCAGGAGTTGAATTCCAGTCCTACCATGATCCGAGTACGCCGACATTCACTCAACAGGCCCTGCAAAATGTTCAGGCGCTGGGTTCCAATTGGGTGATCCTAACGCCATCCTGGACATTTTCGCGAAACAATCCTTTGATCTTCTCGGAACAACCCGGCAGGGATCCGCTCTGGCTGGACACAGGTACATCGGCCTCACAGGCCCGGACCCTCAATCTGAACGTAGCCTTGTTTCCTCAAGCGCGCTTTGCGACGGACGCAAACGATTTTTGGAAGTCCGCGCCGCGCGATCCGGCCTGGTGGGGCAACTGGTTCGATCACTACCGCGCCTTCGCAGTCCATTATGCGGATATGGCGAGTCTATCCGGCGCGCAGGCTTTGATCATCGGCGGCGATTGGATCGCCCCGGCCCTCCCTTCAGGGAAACTTGGCGACGGAACCCCAAGCGGAGTCCCGGCTGACGCGGAGGCGCGCTGGAAGAACGTAATTGTGGAGGTTCGCCAGCATTTCCGCGGACAGGTGCTTTTTGCGCTCCCCTACGACACAGGTGTCATCGAAGCGCCGATCAATATATTGCGGGATGCAGACGCGATTTACCTGCTCTGGTTTGCGAAATTAAGTGATCAGCCAAATCCCAGCAAAGCCGATATGACTGTTGAGGCGGGACGCCTGCTCGATAACAACGTCTTTACAGTGCAAACACAGGTGAACAAACCTGTGATCATCGCGCTATCCTATCCCTCCTCCACCTATTCGGCCACCGGCTGCATCCCGAACGGCAGTGGGGGTTGTCTTTATTGGACGGCTCTCAGCCGTCCGAACGCGGATATTGGCACGGTCAATCTGGACCTGCAGCAACAGCTTGATATTTACGATGCGGTCTTCAACGCCGTGAATGCGCGCACCTGGGTGAGCGGACTCGTCAGCCGCGGGTATTATGCGCCGGTGGGATTACAGGACAAGTCCGCCTCCATTCACGGGAAACCCGCCGCCGACTTGTTGTGGTACTGGTTCCCGCGCTTGCTTGGGAACATCAAATAACGAATTGTCGTCGGTAAACCGCTCCTGGGCGGCTTGAGCAAATAAGGCTAAATTCGTCAGCGGAGGAGTCATGGCTAAAGCAAAAAACATCCTGAAACGCCTGGGGCTGGGCATTCTTATCATATTCATACTGCTCGGAGCGGGAGGGACATTCTTTTTCAAGAGTTATCTGCCCAATACCGTCGCGCAAAAATCATTCCCACAGATTGACGGCGAGATCCAACTTGACGGCCTCAATGGGCCAGTGGATATTTATCGCGACCCAATGGGCATCCCGCACCTTTACGCGGCCACGCAGCACGACCTGTTCTTCGCGCAGGGCTACGTCCACGCCCAGGACCGTTTCTGGCAAATGGACGCCTGG
>DATDRD010000577.1:0-2296 GCA_035291925.1 Anaerolineales bacterium | reverse complement strand
CTTTGGTCATGTTCTCACCTGGCGGAAGAGGAGATGTTCGGCGGATAGGTCTTGCATGGTCAAGTTTGATGCATAGCGCTCGCGATAATACGCTCCCAGGTGGAAAGAGAGCTGTGCGAGCGCCCCATGGGGACCTAGTTAGTGTTCGCCAGAAAACTCCTGTTTTCAAAAAATCGGCCGGCCCAATTTTGACGCGCGCGGCGGTTTTTTGGAATTTAATTTCACGCATCACTGGATTCGCGGTTCTCTGAGTCAAATTTTCAATTGCTGGACGAGCGCATGCTGTGATTGCTGGAATCACGCTCGTTCGGCGCGCTCCTCGGCGCTTACGCTGCGAGCTTGTAGGTGGTGTCGCGATCAGAATATTTTCTCTTTCTCTTCGCACGCTCTTGCTCCTGCTGCCACAGAATCGCGCCGATGCGGTGGATATTTCTTGCCACCACCGCCAGCGCAACATAGCGCTTGAAGCCGCCGATTCCATGGTCTGGGCACATGTCCAGGCCGTGGACTTCCAGCGCGTTGATCGCCGATTCCACTGCGGAGTGTTTGCGCCGCGCCTTGATGAACTCCGGGGATTGTTCGATCTGTTGCGCTTGCTGCGATAGCTTGCCCTTTCTGGGCAACACCACCAGTTCCAATTCATCCTTCAAGGTGCTTTGGTTCTCGGTGGAGTGAAAGCCCTTATCGAAACTGCTGACTTTTAAATCCGGGTGGCGCTTTTTTGCTTCTCTCACCATCGAGATGGCCACTTGCTCGTCGGTCTGCTGTTGCATCACTTGATGGTGCAAAATGAATTGATACTGGTCCTCCAGTATGCACACCTTGACCCCCAGCTCCACCGGAATACCGGCCTTGCCTTTGCTGATCCACTCGGTGTGCGGCTCAAATATCGAGAATACCTTCTGCTCATGGGGGATGACCTCCCCCAGGATGACGCGGCGCCGGGTTTGGTCGATTTGACGCGCCGCGTGACCCATGAAACCCTCGATCTGTAGCTTCATCACAATATCCCAGGGGCTGTTCAATCCCTGCTGCGCCAACAGGGCAAGCGTATCGCGCGCCTTGTCCAAATACTTCGTGGCCACCTCGAGGTACTCTTCATGGGCCTTGGCAATCAGCGCTTCGCGTTCTTCTTGGCGCTCGGTCGATTGGGCTTTGCTGCGCTTTTTGTTTTGTGCCGCGCGCATGAGCCGCTTCACGTGCCTCACGTTGTAGGCATGCTGCCTCCAATCGCTGGCGCCGTGCTCATCGCACAGCTCGGCTATCAGCGTGATGAGCTTGCGCATCGCGTCATAGAGCAGGTTGATATCGGTGGGGTAATGCACATTCGTTTCAACCACAAAGGAGTCGCACCGCCCATGCAGCGCTTCGCCTTCCTTTTTTTTTACCACCCCATGGCCGGCCTGCACCACTATTTCGTTGATCTTGTCCAACAACTCCGGCGTCAACAGGCTCACGTTGTCCTTGAGCGTTTGGAAGTGGTAGGTCTCCTCATTGAACGTGCCGTGTCCGAGCATCTCGCGAATCGTGTTGTGGTGATTAACCAGTTCGCACAGGCGATCGTAGTCCTCATTCAAGTCCAGCCGGAGCACACCACACACCAAAATCTTCCACAACTCCATGCCAGGGCGCCCATTGCGCTTATCCACCTTGGGCGCGATTTCTCGCTCCAGCAACGCAAAAATCTTCTCACGCAAATCGAGGTTCACATATAGGTACTGCAGGCCTTTCAAAATCTTCGGTATGTCGTCTCGCGATCTGGGATCGAATTTGATCTGTGAAATATCGACTTCGCCGATCCGCATTTGTTCGTTTTGAATTACCCGCATCCCTCATCCTTCAGAAAAATATCAAGCTGCGTTGCCCTCTCAAGGAACGCTTGAGGCCGACAATGGATGACCCATTTTGCACTCGACGAAGATTATTTTATACTCCAAAATCAACCACCAACACGTGCGAAGATTTCCGCTTTTGCACCCGCACAAGGCACTCACCGCCCTCAAAATGTTCTACAGCACCCCTCGTCACGGAAATCTTCGCCTCACCAAAATCTCGCACGACCGCCACCGGGCGCGCGTTTCAGGGGTTTGCGGTCAAGCACTAATTAGTGTCTGCCAGAGAACCCCTGTTTTCAAAAAATCGGCCGGCCCAATTTTGACACGCGCGGCGGTTTTTTGTATTTACTCAGACAGACGACTTATCAGTCGGCAAATGCCCCGGCCCTCCTTATAAGCGGCCCCCACTTGTCGATCTCTGCCTTCAAGTGCGCCTGCAGCGCGCCAGGCGTAGCGCGTTC
>DATDRD010000576.1:0-3171 GCA_035291925.1 Anaerolineales bacterium | reverse complement strand
CACTCGATCAGGTATTTATTGATGCGATCAAGGGATTGTTTTGCGATCTGTGTCCCGCCGGGGTTATCGAAGAAAATAGCCGGTCGATTCAGGGAGGGGAACTGGCTGCGGATGGCTGATATGTCAAGGGTCATGCGATGGCCTCCAGAAAAGAAACAGGTGATGAGCAATGATTATAGCCCATCACCTTACACAAAACGCTCCGCAGGCGTTGTCCTGCCGAAGGTGTCGACACTTGCACCTGGCGCAAGTGCAGGTGAGCGTTTCTTGACTCAAGGCTGCTTGCACGCCTAAACCTGCGGGATGCTTATAACAGTCTATTAAATAACTCACCTTACGCAGTTACGCTCAAAGGCGGTCTGAGACCGTCGCATTTCACGGGGAAATCGCAGGGTCACAGACCCTGCGAGAGCATAAAGGTGCGTAAGGTCACTAAATAAATCACCCCTCTGGTCCAGAGGGATGAAAGACAGTCGCTTTAAAGACGAACACCAGGGTGAGGGGGGCACCCTAGTGTCCGTCAGCGCATAGTTTACTACAATTCATTTTGGAGTCAAGCCCTTTTTCTTAAAGATTCGTTAGAAAAACCTTTTGTGCCCCGGGCGGGAATCGAACCCACATCTAAGCCTTAGGAGTGCCTTGTTCTGTCCATTGAACTACCGGGGCGATAAGGGGATTATATCAAAATATGTCCCCGTTGCTACAGCAGTTCAACTGCTCTGAGAACAAAGTATCCATTGGAATTGTTTTTACGCGCCATCATCTTTCGGTGGCGCAGTGGGACCGTAATCCAATATCTGCCGCACTTGCGTTGTCCCCTCTGACGGACCGACAATGCCTTTATCCTCCATCATATCCACGATGCGCGCCGCGCGCGTGTATCCAATCCTCATGCGGCGCTGCAGCATGGAAACGGAGGCGCGTCCCTCGCGGCGGACCAGGTCAATGGCTTCCGGGAGTAATGGATCAGTGTTCGTGTCTGCAGGGGTCATATCCTCGAACATCGCGGTTTGTTTGAGCGGCAGGTTGGACCTGGGAATACCCGCAGGGACGGGCGCGGCGGGCGCAGCGTACGGGCTTGCCCCGCCAAGCTGGGCACGCCAAAACTCCACAAGATTCTGGATCTCATGATCTGAAACGAAAACACCCTGCAAACGCGCGGGCGCGGGCGCATCCGGTGCCTGGAACAACATGTCGCCGCGGCCCAGCAGCCGTTCCGCGCCGGGCTGATCGAGAATGACGCGGCTATCCGTATTGGACGCGACAGCAAAGGCAATCCGGGCCGGGAAGTTCGCCTTGATAAGACCGGTCACAACATCCACCGAGGGGCGCTGGGTGGCAAGGATCATATGGATGCCGGTGGCACGCGCCAGCTGCGCGAGACGCGTGATCGTCTGCTCTGTTTCTCCAGGCGCGATCATCATCAAATCGGCCAGTTCGTCAATGACCACAACAAGGAATGGAAGTTTTTTGGTTCCCTGCAATTTCATGCGCGTGTTGTAATCGCTGATATTGCGCGCGCCGGCCTGGGCGAACATGTGATAACGTTTGTCCATTTCGCGCGTCATCCACTGTAATGCACCGATCACACGGTCGATCTCAACGACAACGGGCGCAAGCAAATGAGGCACGCCGTTGTAGCCGGTTAACTCAACACGTTTGGGATCGATCAGGATCATTCGCAGATCTTCGGGCGTGTTGTGCAGCAAAAAGCAGGTCAAAATCGCATTTACACAAACGGACTTGCCGGAACCTGTCGTACCTGCGATCAGCAAATGCGGCATGGTCTCAAGTGTCGCATTGATCGGGTGTCCAGTCACATCGCGGCCCAGTGCAAATTTCAGGGGATTCTTATTGCGCTGGAACGGCTCGCTTTCGATGATCTCGCGTAATGCGACCAGTGTCATCTCATCGTTTGGAACTTCGATTCCCACATAGCTATGACCGGGCACCGGCGCTTGAATACGGATGCGCGGCGCTGCCAACGCGAGGGCAAGGTCATCCACCAGGGATGCGATCTTGTTGACGCGCACTCTCGTCCGCCCGCTTCTCGTCTCGACGAAGAGCGGCTCCACGCCGAATTGCGTGATCGCCGGCCCGCGATTGATCTCCACAACCTGGACGGGAGCGCTAAACGACGCCAGCGTCTCCTGGATCAATCGCGCCCGTTGTTGGATGAACTCTTCGTTGACGGAAGGTGCTGAACCCGGGTCCAGAATATTTTTCACCTCGGGCAGTTGCCAGTTGATGATCGCCTCAGCCGATCTGACGGTTGTAATCGGCACGCCCGGCCTTGTGGCGGCAACCACAGGTTCAGGACGGTTCAATGGTGTATATCCATTGGACGCGAATTCCGCATCTTCGGGTGAGGTTGATAGGGTTGTTTGCGTTCTTCGCTTTGCAAGCATCTGACGAACTTTTATGGCAAGCGGGTTGATCCATCGGAACAGATCCTGAACGGAGATATCGAAGATCATTGTCAGCGTCATGAGCAGCCATGCCAGCAATGCGACAACAGTTCCGCCTGTGCCGAGGTTGTTGAACAGGATGCGCTCGAAAAGACTGCCAATATATCCGCCTCCCCATCCATCCGCGGCAGCCTGCACGGCCAGCTCGAGCGGGATTGCAATGGCGTGCATCATGGTCAGCAGCCAGAAAAAAAACAGAATGATGCCTGTCCCGCGTTCCAGTGTGAGTGGAGGGAGTTTCTCGATGCGGCGAAAGATGAGCCACAAGCCCATCAGGATGAACCCGATGGGCAGGATGTAAATGCCCCAGCCGAAGATCTGCGCCAGGAAATGCACCATGTTGCCAGTCAGTGCACTGCGCTGCGCGGAGAACAGGACGAGCAGGGTGAGCAAACCCACCACTGACATGACCGCGCCGACCACATCCAGTTTACGTTCGGCGGAGAGGGTTTCCCACCACGAAATGGAAACAACCGGCGGCTGAGCAGGTGTTTTTTTCTTCGATGCGGCTTTGTCTTTCCCACGCGAAGGAGTTACAACTTTGCCTTTGGGCTTTGCACCTGATTTGGAGGATGCAGAGGAAGGAGTCTTGAGAGGCATATGGCTGATTGTAGCACAAATGGTCTGTTTTTCTTTTAGGGTAAAATTGCAAAACAACGTAACATTTAATAATTCGCCACACACCTGCCTGATTTGCCACACT
>DATDRD010000575.1:0-1825 GCA_035291925.1 Anaerolineales bacterium | reverse complement strand
GTTTGGTCGTACAGGCAAATGGTTTGCGCTTGAGCATTTCGACGTTGTGCCGGACATTATCACGGCTGCAAAAGGGATCGCCTCCGGCCTGCCGCTCTCGGGCGTGTTCAGCCCTCTTGATCTGATGAAGAAATGGGACGTCGGTTCCCATGGCGGCACGTATGGCGGTAATGCGGTCGCCTGCGCGGCGGGCGTCGCCACGATCCGCGCCATGCGCGAGGAGAAGATGCTCGAGAATGCAAGTGAACGCGGCGTTCAATTAATGACAGGTTTGCGAAAACTCCAGGAGGAATATTCGCAGATCGGCGATGTGCGCGGCAAAGGCTTGATGATTGGAACAGAGTTTATCCTGGATGGCAGGCCGGACAAAGCCAAAACCCTTGTCAAAGATGTGATCCACTCCGCAGAAGGAAAGGGCCTGCTCCTGCTCTCCTGTGGAACATACGATAACACCATTCGCTGGATCCCGCCGCTGAATGTGACTTCTGAACAGATCAGCGATGGTTTGAGCATTTTCAGTGAATCGTTGAAGGAAGTAGTAAAGTAGACAGGAAAAAAGTACACACGTAGTAAGTACACAGGTGGATGGGTGAATGTGATGATAACTTTCCTCGTTTATCTGTGTACTTGTGTACCACTTATACAAACGTCATGCCCGCACTCAATCGCTCCAAACTAACAGAACTCCTTAAATCCGAAGAACGGTTCTTTCACAAAACTCATCCCAAATCCTACGATCTCTACCAGAGGGCACGTACATCCTTGCATGCTGGCGTGCCGATGTTATGGATGATTCGCTGGGCCGGGTCGTTCCCTGTCTTTGTGAGAGAAGCCAGAGGTGCGCGCTTCACAGATGTGGACGGCAACTTCTACATCGACTTCTGTCTCGGTGACACAGGCGCGATGACAGGCCACTCGCCTGATGCAACTGTCAAAGCGATCAATGAGCAGGTCCAAAAAGGCATCACGCTCATGCTGCCCTATGAAGATGTCATCTGGGTTGGCGAAGAACTGCAGCGCCGCTTTGCTCTTCCACATTGGCAGTTCGCCCTCACGGCCACCGACGCGAATCGTTTCGCACTCCGAATGGCGCGTCTCATCACGGGCCGCCCGAAGATTCTCGTCTTCAACTATTGCTATCATGGCTCTGTGGATGAGACCCTCATCGTGCTGGACGAAGAAGGCACGCCCATGTCGCGTCCCAACAACATGGGTCCGCAAGTGGATCCGAGTCTGACAACAAAAGTTATCGAGTTCAACGACATCGCCGCACTTGAAACTGCACTCTCTGCACGCGATGTTGCGGCAGTCCTTGCCGAGCCGGTGATGACGAACATTGGCATTATTCAGCCCGACCCTGGCTACCATGACGCGCTCCGTGAATTGACCCGCAAATATGGAACTTACCTCATCATTGATGAGACTCACACCATCTGCACGGGTCCCGGCGGATATACCGCTTCATTCGGACTTCAGCCGGATTTTCTGACGATCGGCAAGCCCCTCGCTGGAGGAGTGCCCGCGGCGGTCTACGGCTTTACTGCGGAAGTTTCCGAACAATTTGCGTCGCGGCTTGACATTGACGATGCGGACGTTGGCGGTATTGGCGGCACTCTGGCAGGCAACGCCCTGTCCATTGCGGCGATGAAAGCCACACTTCAAAATGTATTGACCGACGAGTTCTATGGCAAGGCGATTAAATTACAGGAATGCTTCACGGAGGGCGTTGAAGGGGTGATCAAGGAATTCAACCTGCCATGGATCGTTAAACGTCTTGGCAACCGTTCCGAATATTGGTTCCGTCCAACTCCCCCGAAGAATGGGG
>DATDRD010000574.1:0-3639 GCA_035291925.1 Anaerolineales bacterium | reverse complement strand
ATGAGCGAGTTGACATAGATCTTGAAGGTTGCACTTGTTCCCAGATCATCCCAGCCAATCAGCATGACATAGACATCCACACCCGGTGTTGAATAAACGCCAGGTACAGTAACGGGCTGTTCCTGGACAACGAAGTAATCGCGGCGCGGAGTCAACTCCCGAATGATCGGTCCGTCCTGAGAAAGGCTAGTGACCGCTTCCACAATTTGGCGACCGTCTGAGCCTGGGTAGCCGAGCAACTCCCGGAATTCGAGTTGGTAGCCACCGACGCTCAGCACCTCACCCTGAGAGATTGTGCCCTGAGTCTCCTGCTTGAAGTACGCGTCCCCGATAACACCCGTTGCGATCAGCACCACACCGAGATGGATAATGTATCCACCATAGCGGCGATGGTTGCGGCCAATCAAATTGAACAACGCGGTGAAGGGATTCTCGTTGCGTGTCGTGCGCCGCGCCTGGACGCCTTTCCAGAATTCAGCCAGGATAGCGCTCAAGACAAAGGCGACCAGCCAAAGTCCGAAGATGGAGGCGGGGTGCATCCGATGGCTGGCTCCCCAGATGGCTGCTATCCCGAGCGACGCTGCAAACGGAAACCAGATCGCTTTTCCAAGCGTTCTAGCGGCCTGTTTCCGCCAGGCGACAAGCGGGGCAATGCCCATCAACAGGACAAGTGCGAAGAAGAGCGGCCCGGTCACACGTTGGAAATAAGGGGGACCGACGGTTATCTTGGTGCCGGTCACAAGTTCGCTGATGAGCGGGAATACCGTCCCCCAGAACACCGCAAAAGTGACCGCCAGGAAGAGCATGTTTTGCAATACGAATGCCGCTTCGCGCGAGATGAAACTTTCAAGGGAGTGATCTGATTTCAGTGTATCCCAGCGCAGGTAGAGGATTGTCAGCGAGCCGAGGAATGTGAAGCCGATGAACGCAAAGAAAGCCGGACCGAGGGCAGTCTTCGCAAACGCGTGCACCGAACTGATCACACCCGTGCGGGTGATAAATGTGCCGAAGAGTGAAAGTGAATAGGTAAGAATGATCAGCGCCATATTCCACTTCTTCATCATGCCGCGCTTTTCGGTCATCATTACCGAATGGAGGAAGGCCGTGCCGGTTAGCCAGGGCATAAGCATGGCATTTTCCACCGGATCCCAGCCCCAGAAACCTCCCCAGCCCAGCACGTCATATGCCCAGCGTCCGCCGAGGATCAGACCGATGGAGAGAAATATCCATGCAAATAATGTCCAGCGTCGGGTGGTGAGGATCCATTCATCGCGGCGTGACTGGCCGGTGATCAACGCGGCCATAGCAAACGCAAAAGGAATCACAAAGCCGGTGAAGCCAAGATAGGTGGTCGGCGGATGACCGATCATACCGAAATGACGCAATAACGGATTCAGGCCATTACCATCCTCAGGAAGATACGGCATCGAAGTGAGTGGCTGGAAGAGCGCCTGCGTCAGTTCAGCCGCGCCCTCGATGTGCCAGAGGCGCATGAATGGATTGGTGATGAAGAGCACGACCCCTACAAAAAAGGTTGTGGTAAGCATGGAAACAAAGATAACGTAAGGCATTAGTTCGCGATCTCGGTCCCATTTGCGCAACAAAACAATCCCAACGAATGCGGCCATCAGCCAGGCCCAGAAAAGCACCGAGCCTTGTTGTCCACCCCACAGCGCGGCCACGCGCAGGAAAGGGGACATCGCACGGCTTGAAACATCGTAAACATATGCGAGCGAGAAATCAAACGTGTAGAGCGAATATACAATCACGATGACGGGAATCGTCAGCAGGGGAACGACCAGCAGGGCTGCATTGCGAGCGCTCTCGACCCAGAGAAGGCGTCCACGCCAGCCACCATAGACTGATGCGAAGGTAGCGTAAAGACTGAAGATGAAGGCGATGGTAAGGGAAATCAAACCAATTTCGGCAAGCATGGAGTACTCCGAGTTCTATGGATATTGTTCTGCCAGTAATTTTTCGATCTTTTCATCCAGTTGAGGGGATGCCAGAGGACCAATGTGGACACCGCGCAGTTCACCATCCTTGGCGACAAAGAATGTCTCTGGAACGCCCTGGATGTTATATGCTTGCGCGGCGCGCGTCCCAATGTCCGGACCGTTGAGATAAGTGATGTCAAATTCATCAATGTAGGCAAGCGCCTCTTTTTCGGTATCCACCCAGTCGACACCGATGAAAACGACACCCTTGCCTTCATACTTTCGCCAGGTCTCTTCGAGATAGGCGGCTTCTTCGCGGCACGGTGGACACCACGAAGCCCAAAAGTTGACAATGACCACCTGGCCTCGCAGTTCGCTTAGTGTTACAGTACGGCCGTCAAATCCTGTGATGGTGAAGTCAGGTGCCATCCCACTTTCGCGCGGACCAGCCTGGACTTTTCCTAATCCCCAGGCTAATAGGCCCAGGAGTGCCAGAATGACCGCAAAGGCTATGATGAGGCCGGTCTTTTTGCTATTCGCAGTCGGCGATGACGGCACTTCTTGTTCATTTATTGGCTGCCGAGTCATCGATTACTTCTCTTGTGAAGGAGGGATTGGAGAATTTGCATGATGCTGATGCTGAGAATTCCGCTCCGGCGAAGAATGGTCATGCCCCATGTATTTCATCATCAGGATGTGGGAAAGCGGGCAGAGCAGAATCATGCCGTACAGGAGAACGTTGCTCAAAGGGATTTTGAAGAGAAATACCGCTGCAAGTCCAACTATCGGAATCAAACAGCATAAGATCATGATCCACATGTGTGATTTTTTCATGGGTAAGCCTCCAGGATTTGTTCAAGTGCTTCATCGGCGGTCGATGGATCAGCCGCCAGCCAGATGATTAGATTTTTGGATTGGAAATAGTAATGTATCTGCCCCATTCCTTCCAAAACATAGATTGTGCGAGAACCCTGAGTGAATTGTTCTAGGGGTGTAAATGGAGAGTTTCCGTTTGCAATTTTCTCTTGCATTGCATCCACCATGCGAGTGGCCATGAAGTTCAGAGGGGCCCCAGCCGCCCATAAAGTGATCTCGTGATCTCCGTAGATGCCAATCGCCCCTGAAGTCAACGGAATTTGTTTATTGTGCAGATCTTCAAACTGGGCCGCGGCTTGAGCGCCAGTTGTGTAATCGGTCATTTGCAGACCAGCGATCTGGTCTGGTAAAGGAACGGCCGCGGGATGGTTGACCAGGCTGCTGAAATACAACCAGCCTGTCGGCCCCACGAGCAACAAGATCCCTATTCCTACCAGCAGAGTGGGAAGAATGCGCCTCATCCTCGCTGATTATGAGGTCTTGTGCTCTTGCTCACAAGCGCCAAAAGGCGTTCAGTTCAATAGGCAATCTTGCGTATTCATAAAATGGGGAACCAGCTCAACACATTCAGACGATAAGGAAGCCATCAGCAAAACGGCGCATGAGGAAATAGGCTAAACGCCTCTCACGCTCTATCCGCAGATCCTTTAGACTCATTCTTGAAAGTACATTGCTTTCAAAGGAGTAACTATGGAATCTCATCCCTCTGTAACGGATCGCCCCGTTCGCATCCCACCCATTGTCTGGTTCCTCGGGATCGGACTGGTGATCGCGCTGATTGCTATTTTCGTCTTCAACGTGGCAGTCAACACAGTCGCCTATTATG
>DATDRD010000573.1:0-2012 GCA_035291925.1 Anaerolineales bacterium | reverse complement strand
CCGACCAGCGCGTGGAAGGCACAGCCGCCACAGTCGCAGTTGGGATCGCGCGCGGCGCGGACATCGTGCGTGTGCATGATGTGAAAGAAATGGTTCGTGCGGCAAAAATGACAGATGCAATTGTGAGAAGCCACTCGCGCTGAGCGGAGGATGTAGTCCGAAGACGAAGCGTGAGCAACGACTCGCAACAACATCGGAGATTTCATGTTTGGCGATTACAGCAAGGAACTTTTACGAAGCGGGATCATCGAAGCAAAAGCCGGGAACAGGGAAGCCGCTCAACGTTATTTGGATCGCGCCGTGTATGCGAGCCACGATCATGACGTGCTGGCCGAAGCCTGGTTTTGGATGAGTCAGGTGGTGGATGAACCTGCCGAAAAGCACCAGGCGCTTGAGAATTGCCTGGCGCATGATTTGCAGCACGCGCGGGCGCGCAAGGCTCTCGCGATTTTGGAAGGCAAACTCAAAGCGGATGAGATCATCAATCCGGATCAATTACCGCCTGCGCCTGAAGGCTTGCGCGCTGTGGACGCACAACGATTCATGTGTCCCAAATGCGGCGGGCGCATGGGTTTCGCGCCGGATGGTCAATCGCTGGTTTGCGAGTATTGTACGCGTCATCAGGCTGTGGGTTTTTCTCCTCGATCCGCACCCCTTGCGGGGGAAAAGGATTTCATTACAGCCATGGCAACCGCGCGCGGTCACGGCAAGCCGCTCAACCAGCAGGTCTTTCATTGCGAAGGCTGCGGCTCTGAATTCATTTTGCCTCCCCGGCAAATCTCAAGTTCGTGCATTTACTGTGACTCGCCGCACGTGGTCAGCCTCGAGAACACAAAAGATCTGCTCGCGCCGGATGGGATCGTGCCGCATGCTTTCAATCAGCAGCGTGCAGCAAAGCTTCTAATTGATTGGGTTGGAAGCAACAAAATCAAGCTTGAAAAGAAAGTGGACGTGCCGCCGCGCGGGCTGTATCTTCCCCTCTGGATGTTCGACATCGGCGGCGTGATCGATTACACGGGCGAAATCATTGAAACCGAGGAGGACTCTGTTGGAAGTTATCGCCAGGCTCAAACGAGACGTGTTTCAGATCAATATCCTGTCCTTGTGGATGACCTGCCGATTCCCGCCTCCCGTAAACTGTCCGCCGTTTTCCTGAAATTGATCCCCACGTTTGAGTTGAAAGCCGTTAAACCCTATGACCCGCGTTTTCTTGCGGACTGGCCTGCCGAAGTCTACGACATTCCCATGGCAGAAGCCTCGCTCGACGCGCGCAGCCGCGCATATGCCCAATACAAAAACGACCTTCCGGGCAGGCTGTCGCCGATGCGGATTACTCGTTTTTCTTCTGCAAAGCTGGCGATTGAAGCGTTCAAGCTCGTCCTGCTCCCCGTCTGGATGACCGAACTTCCCTTCGACGGGCGCGAACATCTTGTGCTCATCAATGGGGGGAATGGAATCGTTGCGAGTGATATCCGGGATAAGTCTCAAACGTCCCGGAAGTCTGAGAAGCCAGGCGGGTTGATGGATTTCCTGTCCGATCTGTTGGAGGATTGATTGTCAAAGAACCGATTCAACTGCAGGTTTACCTGACAAAAGACAACCTGGTTGACGTATAATATTCAGCATGAAACAAGATGTCGTGCTCCAAATCTTAGCGCAAAAAAACACTGAATTGACAAAGCAATTCGGCGTCAAATCGTTGTTGCTGTTTGGTTCAGTGGCGAGGGATGCAGCCACAACAGCCAGTGATGTGGATTTGCTTGTGGAGTTCAACCGTCCTGTCGGTTATTTTGGCTTATTCGCTTTGCAGGATTATCTTGAAAAACTGCTTGGTTGTCCCGTTGACCTTGGTACTCCCGATAGTCTGAAACCATATATTCGTGAGCGCGTGATGGGGGAGTTGATTCGTGTCGCCCAGGACCGAATCCAGAGAAATCAGGCAGGTTGATGGAATTTCCGGTCCAATTGGCTGGATGATTAATTGTAATAAGAATCCGCTGGTTGAGTAGCCA
>DATDRD010000572.1:0-2860 GCA_035291925.1 Anaerolineales bacterium | reverse complement strand
CGCTCGCGTTCTGTTTTGGATAATTGCATATCAATTAACATTAATGAAGGACCGACCAGCCGCGCGCTTTGTAAGGCATCCGAAACATTCGATTCTGAAAGAACAATACAATTCCTCTGGTTAAAGAGGGTATCCCACACGGCCACAGTTTTCGGTTGATCTGAGATCATCAACACAGTGTGGAGGGGGATGGTATCAACATCCGTTTTCCAGGCAACCATACGGAACCGCCTTTCTCTTGATCTCATTTACTTGACGGAAAAAAGGTCAACATGTTACACTTCGCAGCGTACGAATTTTGAAGAAAGGAGGCGCACGACCCATGGCAAAGAACATGGTTACGATCTTTGTAGAATCTTTCCGCACCGCTGACAGTGGTGCTGTTGATTCTCGGAGTGCGCCTATCCCTCGTTAACTTACACGCAGTACGTTGACGGCCACGGTGCACTCGCCCGTGGCCGTTTTGATTCTGACGCGGTCATGGGCAATGCCTGTGGCCGTCTTCTATTTCCATCTTGTCTGGAGGCAACATGTTTGATATTCAAACCCAGCTCTTTGAAAGCCAGGATATTCGCTTTGGACCGATCGACCATGAGAAAGACCCCGAGATCGAATCCAAATGGACGCATGATTCCGAGTTCATGCGCCTGATGGAGACGGGTCCCGCGCGGCCCATGTCCGCCGCGCTGGTCAGGAAGCAGTATGAAAAACTCGAAAAGCAAATCGAAGAAGAGAAGAACCTTTACTACTTCACCATTCGCGCCAAAGCCAACGACCGGTTGATCGGCAGGGCTGCGGTCCAATGGATCGAGTGGGCGAACGGCAATGGTTTCCTGCGCCTGGGTATCGGCGCGGCGGAGGACCGCTGTAAAGGTTATGGCTCGCAGGCGCTGCGGATGTTGCTCCGTTTCGCGTTCGCCGAGTTGAATCTGTTCCGCGTCAGCGCGATCGTGGCTGAATACAACGAAGGGGCAATCGCTCTGTTGAAGAAATTCGGTTTTGTGCAGGAGGTATGCCGGCGAAAATCGCTCGAACGCGATGGCCGCCGCTGGGATCTTCTCGTCTTCGGGTTGTTGAATGACGAATGGCGGAATCAGGCTTAGGTTGAGGAGGAAGCGATGAGAGATCTATTTCGCGGAGAACTGGTCCGCATCACGGCGGAAGAACCTGAGACATACGCCAAATCGGAAATCCATTGGCATCGCGATTCGGAGTTCGTGCGCCTGGCTGATAGCGATCCCATTCAATTATCTTCCGAGAAGAAGATCAAGGAATGGGCCGAGAAACGATTTGAAAAAGGCCTGCAACCTGACCGGTATTCATTCGCCGTCCGCACACTGGATGAGGATAAGCTGATTGGCTTCCTTGGCCTGGGGATCAACTTGATCCATAGTGAGGCCTGGGTCGGGATTGGCATTGGTGAGCGCGAGTTCTGGGGCAAAGGCTATGGCACGGATATGATGAAGTTGTGCCTGCAATACGTCTTCACTGAGTTGTGCGTTGAGCGCGTGTCACTTGGCCTGCACGAATATAACCCGCGTGCGTTGAGGTCTTATGAGAAATGCGGCTTTCGTCTCGAAGGCCGCACGCGCCAGGATATCATGCGCGAAGGCAGGCGCACCGATACGTTGTGGATGGGCATCCTGCGCGAGGAATGGGAAGCCATGCAGAATAATCCGATGGTCGAGTAGTTGCGCCCCTGGCGCCAATATCGAGACCATCAACATTGAAGTACAAGGAAGCAGCCATGAAAGATGTGTTTACTGGAAAACTCGTTCGTTTATCCGCCTTCGACACCGAAGAAATGAGCAAGGCGTTTGCACGTTGGAGTTTGAACTCGGAGTATCTACGCCTGCTGAATTCATCTCCACACCGAATGCAATCTGCCAGGAGCACGGCGAAGTGGATGGAAAAGGAAGTCGAAGAGATGTCGCCCGCGAGTTATTTTTTCAGCATTCGCACGCTGGCTGAAGACAAGCTGATCGGCGAGCTGAATCTCGATGTAGTGAACTGGCCCGGGCGCGATGCCTTTGTGGGGCTGGGTATCGGCGAAACTGATTATTGGAGCAAAGGCTACGGCACGGATGTAATGAACATCCTTTTGCGCTTTGCCTTTACCGAGATCAACTTGCGACGCGTCACACTGAACGTCTTTGAATACAACCCGCGCGCGATCCGTTCCTATGAAAAGGCGGGCTTCCGTCACGAGGGACATGTGCGCAATTACTTAAACCGTGAAGGACGCCGCTGGAATGAACTTTATATGGGTATCCTGCGCGAAGAATGGATGGGTCTCGATACGGCGATGGTCGGGTAACCACAAAGTGGTATATCGAGACCCACCGCCTACTCGACCATCGCAAGCTAATTATTGGAGAAAGATTATGGACACACAAACGAAAACAATTGAAACGCTTCTTGACACGAGCCCTTCGACTACGCTCACCCTGCGGGCAGGCCTCAACCTGCGTCCCGCTCAATGGGCGGACGTGAAGCCTGTGACTCAACTCATACTCGATGTCTGCACGGCAGACGGGGACCCCACTGTGGCCACTACAGAAGATGATCTCAACCGCTTTTGGAATTCTCCCGATTTCAAACTCGAAACAGACGCATGGGTAGTTGAAACGAACGATGGCAAAATCGTTGGCTATGAGGAATTCTATAGTCGTCACGCGCACGCGTTCTTGGTGGGGGATGGCTATGTTCATCCCGAATATCAGGGACGCGGTATCGGCACAGCCATGCTGCGCGCGCTTGAAGCGCGGGCACGCGAAGAAATGAGCAAGGCGTTTGCACGTTGGAGTTTGAACTCGGAGTATCTACGCCTGCTGAATTCATCTCCACACCGAATGCAATC
>DATDRD010000571.1:0-4037 GCA_035291925.1 Anaerolineales bacterium | reverse complement strand
CCTCGAGCAGGATAAGCCAACGGTTGAACTGCCTCTGTCACGACAGGAAATCGCCGAAGCCGCGGGGACCACCCTTTTCACCGTCAGCCGCGTGCTTGCAGAGTGGGAAAGGCGCGGTCTGGTGGGGACAGGCCGCGGGCGGGTTGTGATCCGCAATCCGCATGGGCTGGTACAGATCTCAGAGGGACTGGATCAGTAACCGGCTTGCGCGAAGCGTGAAGCGCCAACGCACGGGTTCAGCGTGCTTTTTTCATTCTAGGTTCTTTGCGCTAGCGCAAAGAAAATCCTGACCAATTAGAGTATCTTTGCGGCAAATGGACACACCCAGGATCCACATCCGGTTGACTGTTCAAGAGGTACTGCAGAGATGGCCAGGCACATTTTCAGCTTTCATGACAGCAAAGACAAAGTGCCCGGGCTGTTTTATGCAGCAGTTTTGCACACTGAAGGATGTGGCGGAAACGTATCAGATTTCCCTGCCAGATCTGATGAAGGATCTGGAGGAATGTGCCCAGACAATAAATCTAACCCAAAGGAGTAACTTATGAAAATCTCGTTCAAACTTTTCGGCCTGCTGATCGCGACGGCGGTTCTTATTTCTGCCTGTGGCGGCAGTGCAAAAAATGAAGGCGCAGCAGCCGGAGGCAAGACGCTGGAATACACGCTCACTACCGGTATGGCTGAAGGAAAGCTGGTATATATAGGAGTTGGGGGCGGAATCGACGGCGTACCGAACCCAATCTTGAGCGCCAACGCGGGTGACACAGTCAAAATCACGCTTTCCAACGGCGATGGCATTGAGCACGATATTTCATTTCCAGATTTCAACGGCACTACTGAACGCGTTGCCGGCAAAGGATCCAGTGCCACGATTGCGTTCGCTGTTGACAAAGGCGGGTCGTTCGCGTATTTCAGCACCCTGCCTGGGCAACGTGAAAAAGGCATGGAAGGCAAGTTCAACGTCAGCGGGGAATCCCTGGTTGTTGTTGACTCGCAATCATCTCCCCAAACTGTCACCCTCGCGGCATTTCAGAAAGGCGGATGCGGCGTATGTCACAGCATACCCGGCATCCCCAGCGCGGTTGGCATGATCGGTCCTGATTTGTCGAAGATAAATGAAGTGGCTGGAGCGCGTGTGGCAGATGCAACTTATACAGGCAAAGCAACTAACACAGATGAATACATCCGCGAATCCATTCTCGACCCAAATTTGTTCGTTGCCCCCACCTGCCCCACTGGTGCATGCGCACCTGATGTAATGCCCGCTGCTTTGGCTGATACATTAGCTACAGACGAGATCAACTCCATTGTCAAATACCTCAATGGATTACCTGCTGGCGCATTTAGCGATTCAAGCGCCGCTGCAGATACCGCACCCCAAGCTCCCACAACTGGCGTAGATGTTGTGCGCGACCCAACCGACCTGCCCGCACCTCTTGAGATCCGCGAACCAACGACCGTCATTATTAATCTCGAAGCAGTCGAAGTCGAAGGTCAGCTTGCAGATGGAACCACCTTTACGTATTGGACATTCAACAACGCAGTCCCTGGCCCGTTCTTCCGTGTGCGCTTGGGCGATACCATCGAAGTCCACATGAAAAATAACACATCCAGTGTGATGAACCACTCTGTGGATTTTCACGCAGTGACAGGCCCTGGCGGCGGAGCAGTGATGACCCAGACCGCACCCGGTGAAGAGACCATGTTCACCGCCAAAGCCATAAACGTCGGCCTCTTTGTATATCATTGCGCCACACCCATGGTAGCCCAGCACATTGCCAATGGCATGTACGGACTCATCCTCGTTGAACCTGAAGGCGGCCTGCCTCCTGTGGATCGCGAATTCTATGTGATGCAAGGCGAAGTCTACACCACAGAAGACTTCGGCACGCAGGGTCATCTCAACGCAAGCACCGAAGCCCTGTTGGATGAAAATCCCGAATACCTCGTCTTCAATGGCGCAGTTGGCGCGCTCACTACTCAAAAACCGCTCAAAGCCAATGTCGGCGAAACCGTGCGCATTTTCTTCGGCGTGGGCGGCCCCAACTTCACATCCTCCTTCCACGTCATCGGCGAAATTTTTGACCGCGTGTACAAGCTGGCTTCCCTCACGAGCGCACCGCTTACCGATGTTCAAACCACACTCGTTCCGCCCGGCGGCGCGACCATGGTCGAGTTCGGGCTTGAAGTGCCCGGCAACTACATCCTTGTTGACCATGCACTCGCACGGTTACAGCGCGGTCTGGCAGGTTTTCTGGTCGTAGAGGGTCCTGAAAATCCCGAAATTTTCAATGGCACGCCCATGCCCGGCAGCGGTCATTGATATTCAAGCGATAAGCTCAAAAAGCCTGCAATGTTTGCAGGCTTTTTTGGATCATTTATACAACCGCTGATGAAGTTCTTGTGCAAAAGTCAGCAGCTCTTGCTCTGTTGATCGTGAGAGCGTCTGTCGGCTCCCCATCCCTATGAATGTCAGAGTGACAACCATGCGATCGGCAACACCCTTGGGATCAGATGCATCAATATTTACTTTTCCATACCTACTCAGCCACTCATAGAATTTTGCGATTTCATCTTCGGACAAAACATCGATCAGCCGCTCTGCAACGTATTGGTCCTGGTTGCAGGAACTCGCATGAACTTCGCCGGAAAGATAGACCGTCATATCGTCGCAAAAGCCGGCAATGCCGCCTTCGCGCTTCCAGGCCATCGCTACAGTGGCAGGACGAATTTGAGTCCCATCCTCATTCGTGCGGTATTCCACTTTTTTGCCCTCTGCTTCCAGCATGACGCGAAATCCGGGCGTGATCACCTGAGCGCAAACCAGCCCTTCCTCTGCAACACCAAGACAACCATCGGGCCACTCTACAGCTTCAGTGGAGACCAATCTTATTTTGTCGACGGTCAGGCCTAAATTCTCAGAAAGAGCCGTGATTGCCGCGCGTTGAGCGGGAGTCAAGTCCACACGAGTATGAGTCGGCGTCGGTTGCTCATCATTGTTCGAAGGTCCTTCTGTTGCTTGTGCCTCAGGTGAGCAGGCTGTAACGATCAAGATCACCAATATGATATCAATCAGGACTTTTTTCACTCTTTCTCCTTTACTGTTTAGACGTATGAGCCATTCATTTGTTCCGAAAAACTGTATAATCGACGCATGCGTTATGGCTTATTGTTCCTGTTTGTATTTATTGTAACTGCTTGCGGGCCCAAACCGGATCCTGATGCACAGATCAGGCAGATCGTCGCGGCAACGCTGGCGGCGATCCCAAATGCCACAGCCAATCCCCCTCCCACACCGATTCCGATTCCATCTGCCACACCATTCGATTTAACTGGAATGTTCTGCGAGTATCAGTTTTGTGTTGGCCATCCCGCCGACATGGCATTCTACGATGTCAGCGCGGTCACTAGTAATCAGGGAAATCCCAGCACCTACCAGACCGGGCTAATGGCTGCCTACAGTGGCAATCTTCTGATCCAATTGATGTGGCAATTCTCTCCCGGCACGGCTGATCCGCGATTCCTGCTCGATCTTATTCTTGAAGACGGAATGGATACCAGTGTCGGCACCCCGGAGGTGAAGCTGATACGCGATATGAACGTGGTCTACACCCCGATCACCACGACCTTGGCCCTGCCTTTTGGCGGCGCGGCGGCATGGACCTGCGGGGACCGTGTCTTTGCCTGGAAAGCTTACACGCCAGATGAAGCTTCACCGGCAGGATTATTCGATAGCGCCCTGGCAAGGTTTGTTTGTAAGAAATGAATAGATCAATCACCCCTGCACGCGGCGGGATCACTATTCGTGATGCGACCCCGGCGGATGCCTTGCCTTTTCGCGAATTACGTTTGGAAGCCCTGCAGGACAGCCCAATCGTGTTCAGCGCAGATTACCAGCAGAACTTAAATCATCCAGCAAAATACTGGGAAGACAGGCTCACAATGGAGGAGGAGGAAGCAACCATCTTCCTTGCAGAACACGAAGGTAAGCTAATTGGCATGACGGGCATCCTCCGGGGGAGTTCGCCGAAAACAAG
>DATDRD010000570.1:0-1934 GCA_035291925.1 Anaerolineales bacterium | reverse complement strand
GGACGATAAACATGGCAGGCAGAAGGCCGAATCCTGCCTGTGTCCCAGCCAGACGGAAACTTGGCATCCGTTTGGCAAGGATCATCGCGCCCGCAGAACAGCCTGCATAAACGGCGCCCCGTTCCCAGGCGCGTCGAGCGGCGCGCCAGGCGCGGCTTCCGTTCAGCGTTTGATGCAAATACCCCGGGTCACCGCCCGAAAAGTAGACCAAATCGGCCTCTTCAAGGAGCGACTCCCATTGAACATCATCCGCGGAGGCGCGGTCTATGATGCGAAGCGCGCTCACCTCCGCGCCCAGTTTTTGAAAATGTTCGATTCCCATGCTCGACCAGCGATTAATACTGGCATGTCCTTCACGCCCCGCGGCGGTTGGCAAACACACGACACGCGGTTTTCTTCCGTTCAGATTTAAGCTGTCAAGCAGATGGCGATCCACATTATCCATCACAGCCAAATATTCGCCAGAACCAACCAGAGCAATTAATCCATTCATGGGTCACCCAATAAAGTAACGAGGTAAACAAGTAAACAGGCAGGGACACTTAGTGAATTGTAATCAGAGATGGAGTTACCCGCTTCAACGCGGCATGAAGCAAATTGATCGTATTCTTCCAATCGTCCACACGGGAGATGCTGATCGGCGAATGTGTGTAACGATGCGGGACCGAAACCGATACAGCAGGTATGCCCGCCAGCGAACGCTGGATTGCGCCTGAGTCCGTGCCACCGCCGCCGGGTTGGCGGATTTGGTAGGGAACCTTCTCGGCTTCAGCAGTCTCCTGTAGAAAGCGGACAAGCCGCGGGTCATGAAGAGTCGAGCCATCCGCAATGTAAATCGCAGGACCAAGTCCGAGTTTGGTATTGTAGGTCATGTTCTCGCCACCGTCAAACACAGGCAGGTCACGGGCGGGGGTTGAGTCAATTGCAATTGCGAGGTCGGGATTGAAATAATATGCCGCGACCTTCGCGCCGCGCAGGCCGATTTCCTCCTGAACAGTAAAGGCTGCACACAGATCGATATTGGATGGCGCATGTTTCACCAACTCGATCAACGTTGCCACACCGATGCGATCATCGATGGATTTGGACAGGATGGATGGGCCTACACGACGAAACTTTGTAGCGAAACCCGCACGGTCGCCAACCTTGGCCTTGCCCGCGGGACCGACATCAACGCGCAGCACATCGATTTGAACTTTTTTTGTCCGTTCCTCAGGTGACATCAAATGCACCGGCTTTGCGCCGATCACACCGGGTATGCACTCCCTGCCAACAAAAACCTGTTTGCCGACCAGATGGCGGACATCCATCCCGCCGACTGTTTCGAAGCGATAAATGCCTTCGCCATCATCTGCAACGATCATAAAGCCGACTTCATCCATGTGTGCGTCGAGCATGACGCGCATCCGCTTCTCGCCTCGCGCACGCCCAAACTTGGTCACCAGCACATTGCCCAACGCGTCCACCTTGACTTCATCGGCGTAAGGCTTCACCTCTTCGAGAACGATCTTGCGGACTTCGGCTTCATCGCCTGACACCGCGACAACGTTACAGAGTCTTTCAAGCAGTTTGAGTTGAGCGTTTCCAAACGTGGGCATATATTATTCCCAGGCAATGCTATCCATAAAATCTGCGTCAAGCGAAGCGACAAACTCAGCCAGCAGCCGGCCGGCGCGATAAACATCCTTCACCGAGACCATTTCGACCGGTGTGTGCATGTAACGGAACGGAAATTCCACGAGAGCAGTTGGGATCCCTTCAGCAGTGGTTTGCATGGGGAACGCATCTGTGCTGGAATGAGCGGGGGTTACATCCAGAAACCAGGCGATCTCAAGTTTTTCCGCCAGCTCCTTGAGTTTTTTATGCAGGAATGGGTGCATGTTTGGCCCGAAGCAAAGCCCAACACCTTTGCCCATCTGAAACGTTTGCCAGCC
>DATDRD010000569.1:0-3482 GCA_035291925.1 Anaerolineales bacterium | reverse complement strand
TTCCAACGTTCCCATGCGCGCCTCGTCGGACAGCAGTCTCATGGTGAGCGCCGGAACGGATAACACGAGCAGGAATGCAAAAGCCCCTGTTAATGGAGATATATCGGGTGTCTGTCCGAACGATTGGAAGGCATTTTGGATGAAGAAATAAATGTTTATGGCAAAAATGATTCCGATCGTGAGCAGGATCATGAACGCTACAACATAAGCGATGGGGCTGATGAAGTAGTGATCGTATTCGCGTTTTGCAATTGTCCAGATGTTTCGCATGGATACCTCACGAAGATTTTTTTCCAGAAGCATTGTCGCGGGTGAGTTCAAGGAAAATCTCCTCAAGGCTCATTCCGATGGGTCTCATTTCGAGAAGGTCGTATCCTCCCTGCACAATGGTTTTCGCCACTTGCGGGCGAATGTCCTGCCCTGCGGCAAATTCGAATTCGACGGAGCCGTCTGGTTTGGAGTCGACATCACGCACACCTTTGATCTTTGTGATCTTGGCGGATAGCCCATCCGAATCACCGCGCACGCGCAAGACCACGCGTTGCGAGCCAACCAGACGTGACTGAAGATTTTCAGGCGTGTCTTCGGCAACGATGCTACCTTTGTTGATGATCAGCACGCGGTCACAGATTTGTTGCGCTTCCGGGAGAATATGGGTGGAAAGCAGAACTGTCCGATCCTTGCCGATCTCGCGGATGACGCTGCGCATCTCCACCACCTGCGCCGGGTCGAGACCAATGGTCGGTTCGTCCAGGATGAGAACTTCAGGACGATGGATCAATGCCTGGGCCAGTCCCACGCGCTGGCGCATCCCTTTGGAGAAGTTTCCTATATAGCTATCAGCGCGATCACTCAGGTTGACTCGTTCCAAAGTTTCGTAGGCACGTTCTTTTGAATTGGGGATGTGGCGCAGGTCTGCCATGAACTTCAGATATTCAAGCGCAGTCATATCGCTGTAGAGCGGAACGGTTTCAGGCAGGTAGCCCACGCGCTTGCGGACTTCAAGCGATTCCTCCACGACATCGTATCCGGCGACCGTTGCCGTTCCATCGGTGGGGGGCATGTAACCGGCGAGGATTCTCATTGTGGTGGTCTTGCCTGCGCCGTTTGGGCCGAGAAAGCCGACGATCTCTCCCTGCTCGGCATCGAATGTGAGGTCTGAAATGGCGCGGCGCGCGCCATAATCCTTGGTGAGTCCATTGACCTGGATCATCGGTACTCCTTAATCAGGTGGAATAAAGTGCTAACAAACAAAAGGCACGCGTGCCGGTGGGCAGCCGTGCCATTTCCTTTCGTATCGAGATTACTATACAGAAATTCAAAATCAAAGTCAAGCAACTTGTGAAATTCTAATCAAACGCTAATAATCACCGAAGAAATAGCATTTGGCTGATTTAAACAATGCTAGTACACTTTACTCAATGGAGTTGTCATGACAGAATTGTTATTTCAAACCGACAGTTACCTGCAGGAATTCGATGCGAATATTTCTTCTGTTTTACAGGCGGAACGCGCCGTCGTTCTGGATCGCACTGCGTTTTACCCGGGTGGAGGAGGCCAGCCTTGTGATTTTGGAACTTTTACCGTCACAGGCATGACCTATCCAGTGGATAAGGTGAAGAAGCAGGGAGAGGATGTGCTTCACTTTCTTGGTGGAGATGCACCCCTGCCTTCGATCGGCTCCGCTGCCCGCGGGACCTTGGACTGGACGCGGCGATACAAGCTGATGCGCACCCATACCGCGCTCCACGTCCTGTGCGGGACGGTATTCCGCGACTACGGCGCGCTCGTTACGGGGGGAGACATGGAGCCACTCAAGGGCCGCATGGATTTTGAATTCGAGACCATGCGCGGCGAACTTGTCCGCGAGATCGAAGCCGCCGTGAACAGGGAAGTGGCTGAGGCGCGCGAGATCCGGGTTAAAATATTGCCGCGCGAGCAGGCGTTCCAAATCCCCGATTTGATTCGTACGAAGATCAATCTATTGCCGGAAGGCATTATGCAAGTGCGGACGGTTGAGATCGTTGGGCTTGACCTGCAAGCCGATGGGGGCACACACGTCCATAATACAAACGAGGTCGGTACCATCCGTGTTGCTGATTACAAAAGCAAAGGCGCGATCAACAAACGGATCTATATTGAAATCGAATAACCCAAAGGAGAATGATATGAAAAATAGATTTGCCCTCCTGTTTTCAGTCCTGGCACTTGTTGCTTCGTCGCTGGCCTGTGCCGCTTTGAGCACAGAGCTTGGTTTGTCCAATTTGCGTATGGCATTCGACCAGGATGGCCAGAATCTGACCTCCACGTATTCGCCTTCAGATGTTTTTTATGCGGTTGCTGATCTCAGCAACGCGCCGCAGGGAACGGCGGTCCAGGCAAAATGGATCGCTGTCAATGCTGAAGGCACGGAACCGAACCTTGAATTCCAGGAACAAACGCTGGACATGAGTGAAGAGACTTTCTCGGGCACGATCTATTTTCAGCTATCCAACGATGAGGGCTGGCCGCCTGGTCAATACAAGGTTGATCTATATTTGAATGGCGCGCTTGCACAAAGTGCTGAGTTCAGTGTTCAGTAAATAAATGACACAACAAAAACGCATTCTTGATTGGAATGCGTTTTCACGTGATTTACTTGGAATTCTGCCCACAGTTCAACTGTGGGCAGAACTGAAATTACGATAACAATACCTGCCCACAGTATTCGCACTTATCCATGCCTGAATTAAGCTTACCGCCCCGGTTTGGGCATTGAATGAATTTCCACTTTGATCGGATATCCCTGCGCTTTGAACGCTGACTCGTTGTCTGCTTGATAGATTTTTTTCTACCTGCAAACACTAAAATTCTTTAGAATTATTGATTGGTTGGAGGCACGAATACATTTGGATACTTCCTCGGGGATGGCGCGCGGCGCGCCAGTCTTCACATCCCCAAAGACCCAATCCGTTTCGCCTTTGACCAACACCTTGCCATCTGCTTTGCAGACGAATTCGTATTTTCGTAACGACCTCACACGGCGAACATTTTCCACCCATGTTCTAATTTCAACCTCTTCGCCCTCAAAGGCAGGAAGCAGATACTCGATCCTGTGTTCGCGCACAACCCAGGTCGCACCTTACTAAACCAGACTCATCAATCCGATAGTGCAGCCCCGATTAAGCCGTCATGTTTGTCGGGCAGGTGCGACGCACTCGCGCTTTACCTCGTCTGGTCTGCGTTACGCCACCAGAAAAAGGTGGCGGCGAGACCAATGAGGCTTGTAATAAATACAATGATGTAGCTGTGCATTCCGAGTAGTTCAGCCCGCGGACCCGCTGCTCCACTGAACAGGGCTGGGACCGACCATGGGAACCAATCGCCCCAGCCGGTGATGGCCGCGATCTGTGCCAGCACTACTGTGAGAATCGTCCAGCCAAATGGAGGCAGGTAACCGCGTCCAACGCTGGCCAGGAGTGCCACAAAAGGCAACAGCGCAA
>DATDRD010000568.1:0-1796 GCA_035291925.1 Anaerolineales bacterium | reverse complement strand
GCAAATCGATGACGCATGGCGTAGACCCATTCGCTGTAATGGACAATCTCTTCAGGGATGACAAGCGGCTTACCCATCTTGCCGAGGATGCGGCGGACTTCATCGCGCAGTTCCTTGTGATGCACAAGTTGCTCGCGGATTTCCTTGTAATGTCCAAAACTGGTGCCGCAATGGATCATGGGGAAGTATCCCGTTTCATACGCGGCCGCAAAGTTACGCGCCATCACCGCGGCTTGTCCCACCGCGTTGGACGCGGCGGAGGCGTAGTAATTCCAGCCTGTACAGGAGGTCTGGTCGGTGGGGTCGTGGTAATCCAGACCAAACTGACGGTGAAGCCAGAGAATGGAGGAGGCATAGCCAGGGATGTGCCCACAGTGACCACAGGACTTGTGATGCCAGGTGTGTTCAATCGGGATCTTTTTGTTGCGTCCGTATTTTGTCCTAAATTCGACGTAAGGCTCAGGGACTTTTTGAACGATAATTTCACCCTTCGCTTCGAGTTCAAATAATATTTCATGCATATCAGGCGTCGGCGCGAGGTCCGCGTTGCGCGTGACAGGGTGGGATTTTTTCTCAAGGATTTGTTCGACGGGTGTAAAGGTTGAGTCGGTCATTTATCTCTCCGATCGTTCTGGGCTAGAAAACTACCAATAAATTGGAACCAGGTTCAGGCCGGGAATGAAACGAGGATCGTTTCGTCATTGCGAGCGTTTTGTGCGAAGCAATCCCCCCTCAACGATAAGGAGATTGCTTCGTCGGGATTTCGACGCTCCGCGTCTCAACCCTCCTCGCAATGACGTAGTCTATCCTTCTTCCAATTCCTCTTGCATGACATCTGCAAGCAGATCGTATAAGCCTTCGTCGAGTTCCTTGATAATGTCCATGTTGCCAGACTCGAACCAAATTGTGTAGAGTTCGAGCAATGTCTTGCGGTCGGTGCGCCAGGCAACATCTGTGAGGCCGCGGATGGTATCCATTGGAATGGCTTTGCGCCAGACAAGCATGTTTTCGCTGAAGTTCTGAACCCACGGACCCCAATCGGGGAAGAAATCGGGCTGAAGCATGTCGGGCGAGACCTGATTGCCTTTGAGCATGACTTTATAGATCACGCGGCTGTAGCCCTGCAGGGCGTCTTTTGATTCCTGCATCCCGTTTTTGATCGAGACTTCGCGAAGAATGGTGACCAACCCACCAGGATTATTTTGCCGCGGACAGCGCACACACGAAAAGCACTGCGCGCAGTTCCAAATATCTTCGGTAATAATGTCGTAGACGCGCTCGACATCTTCGCGTGCGATGGCTTGCGCGATGACGCGCGGGCTGAAATCATAGAACCGCGCCGAGGGACAGGCCGAAACACAAATGCCGCACTCGTAACATCCGTACAGGAAGTCGCTATAGCGGATATCGTTTTGGA
Source organism: Anaerolineales bacterium (assembly GCA_035291925.1). Taxonomy (GTDB): domain Bacteria; phylum Chloroflexota; class Anaerolineae; order Anaerolineales; family Villigracilaceae; genus Defluviilinea. The sequence continues at coordinate 379 of DATDRD010000568.1, read as the reverse complement.
CTTCGAGGAAGAGGCGCTCTTTTTCCTCATACGTCACGTCGGGATGACGATTCTCGGCTTTGCCTGGATTCCAATTTTCAAGTGTAGTTGGCACGAGTGCCTCCTAGTGTTAGCCACAGAGTCACGGAGACACAGAGAAAAAAATCAAGAACCTCCGCGACTCTGTGTCTCTGTGGCAAATCTATTAGAACGAAATCACCGCGTCGGCGCGGACTGCCATATCGTTGAATGCCGCGCCGCCGATCATCTCAACGCCTTCGATCATGTCATTCATGGTATATCCATGAAGGTCAAGGGAAGGCTGGCAGACGAAGAGGCGCACGCCCATTTCCAGGGCCTGGTCAATAAAATACCTGAGTTCCTTCCCACCTCCGCCCTT
>DATDRD010000567.1:0-10927 GCA_035291925.1 Anaerolineales bacterium | reverse complement strand
GCTGGGGGGTGCCCTGAAGCCTGATCGAAGGGTCGAGGGTCTGTCCCCTGAAGGGGTGCTTCGCGATCGACGTGGGAGGAATATCACCCCTTGTGGGGCTCGCCGTTTGAGGCTCGGCATTTGAGCCTCGCGAGGCGGATAGGTTGTTTGAGTCCGTGTTGAGTGAGAGTTTTGGAAGATAGTATTTCTATTGTTTTTCGAACTTGATTTTAACAGTCGGCGTGCTATGATGGTATTGGAGGACGCCATGAATAAAACCCTCAAACAAACTTTGTTCTGGACGCCGCGCATTGCGGGCATCCTGTTCATATTATTTCTCAGCATGTTTGCATTGGACGTTTTCGACATGCAGCTTGGATTCTGGGGAACCATCGTCGGATTGTTCATGCACCTGATTCCCTCCATTCTGCTGACTATTGCCATCATCATCGCTTGGAAAAGGGAATGGGTCGGTGCTGTGTTGTTCATCGGATGGGCAATCTGGTACGTGTCGTTCATGCGGGGATTTGATTGGATTGCGTATTTGCTCGTCGCAGGCTTGCCCGCATTGATCGGTCTGTTTTTCCTTGCGGGCTGGGTTTGGAGAAGGCAGATGAACGCTGGCTGATGCACCAGTAGGCGATGGCACTGGCGGTCACTGAGCTGGCAGGTTGAGCTTGTCGAAACCCTGTCGAAGTGTCGAGGGTCTGTCCCCTGAAGGGATGCTTCGCCACGTGGGAGGATGGGTTGTTGTCCGTACCCCTCTTTGAGTGCGTGGGTTATAAAAGGCAACGTTCAATCTTTTTTCAGAAAAGGAGAATCTCATGAACCTTCGCACATTTCTTACCATTGCCGCCGTCGTCGCCCTCGGCTATGCCCTTGGCTTGATCCTGATGCCAGCGTTTATGGCCACCACATATGGCTTCGGGACAAGCGCGTCCGAAATACTGCTTGCGCGGTACTTCGGCGTTGAACTGCTGGTGTTGGGAGTGATCAACTGGCTGGCAAAAGACTTCTCGGCTGCGAATGCACGCCCCATCATCACTGGAAGCCTGATCGGAAACGCCGTTGGTGCTTACTTTGCCCTCATGGGAACGCTCGGTGGTGTTATGAATTCAGTCGGCTGGTCGGCAGTCGCAGTCTATCTACTGCTCGGTCTTGGATTTGCCTACTTCCAATTCATGGCTCCAGCCAAATAACTAATACGATTCGTATTCCGCTCTTTCTTGAGCGGCACATAATTTGAAGAAGGTGTTGAGGGGTTGTTTGAGTCCGTGCTTGCCCTGAGCTTTGTCGAAGGGTTGAGTGAGGCGTTCGGGTAATAGCCCCATCCCGTCCTTCCCCAAATGCCGAACTGCACGGAATTTGGGGAAGGTGAACATGAAGTAGGAATGAATATGTTGATTAATGCCCAAGTTGAGGTTGTCCTTCCCCCGTTTTCGCCCCGCTGGTTTTTGCGGGGTGCAAACGGGGGAAGCTAGATGGGGGCAAGAATGCCGCGCCCATCTAGAAGCAACCCAAAAACCAAACACCGAGCCATCAAACTCCGTAAAGAGTCCACTCCCGCTGAGCGCAAACTTTGGTCACGAATCCGAAACGACCAGTTGGGAGTCACTTTCCGCCGCCAACACGCGGTTGGAAATTACATCCCTGATTTCTGCTCTCCAAGTGCAAAACTGATTATAGAAATGGATGGTAGTCAACACTTGGAACAGGAAGAGTATGATGAAGAAAGAACGAAATATTTGGAATCGCAAGGATATAAAGTAATCCGCTTTTGGAATAATGATGTAATGAAGGATATTGACAGCGTTATACTCGCCATTATGGATGCTTTGGAAGATGAAACTAGTGAAGATTGAATTGTACATTCGCTTTCCTGTGAGCCTGCAAGAAGAGTTTGCGGGCGTGGTGGCGCGGGTGGTCACTGAGCTGGCAGGTTGAGCTTGTCGAAACCCTGTCGAAGTGTCGAGGGTCTGCGGGGGAGGCAGGGATGTAAGCTGATCTGGCAGATTGAGCCTGCCTAGGCACGATCGTCTGCCCGTATGGTCGATTGTGCGAAGTGACAAGAGGTGGACCGCAATCATCGGTCGGATTATACGAGGTAACTCCTGCTTGACTTAGCGTTTGGCGCGATGTACACTAAGTTTGGCTGACTTTCTTCAAATACAAAAGGAGGACGCAATGCCTGAAAGTGACTTTCCTGTCAGCATACGGTTTGCGGGACCGCAGTTCAAGACAAAGGGAGTTTCAATTCAAGATCTGGGCGAAACTTTCATTGCCATGCAACGAATGGTCTACAAAGCCTATTTCGTTCAACAAAAACATAGTTTTAGAAAGGCAGTTCCCTCCATTGCTGAACGGAAATTGCTAGCGTTGGGAATCGGTGATCACAAACGCGGCTCAGACATCTATCAATTTATCTGGCAAGCCATGCAGGGTGCCCAGGCTATACCCATTGACATGAAAGAACTCACCACGCAAATCGCTGCATCGATGGTGCTGATTGGGGGCGGGAAGATCTGGAACATTGTGACAAAACCGAAAAAAGAATCTGTGGATTTGCTGGCGATAGCTCTTTACAACGAATTGGAGGAGTTGGCCGATCGGATTGGGAAAGCGGGCGGGATTACAAAGATTGAGATACACCTGGAGGGACGGCGCGCCCCAATCGTGATCAATGCCAAACTGCGCAATGAGATCAAAAACACGAGGAAGAATGCCAAACTCAGCAGAAAGCAGGCATTGGAAGGCGATGTAATCGCGCCGCACACTATCGGGGAGGATTATGCCATCGTACGTGTCGGAACAGAGCGCATCAAGGTACACTTTAAGAGCAAAGGATTGTTCCGCGAAATGATGCGCGAACTGGGCCCGAGGCCAACCGCGCGCTTCCGCTTTACAGGACGCCCGCGCTTAATGATTGATTTCGACCCCGAGCGCTTTGTGGAGTTTTTTGCCGAGACGGTCAAAGCGATTAAAGATCTGACCACCGAATAAACTACCGCTACCTTTGGCGGCGGTAGTTTACTTGCTGTCTACCTGCGGGCGCGTGTACTCGCCGTTTGAGGCTCGCGAGTCTGCTCGGCAGGGCGAGGGGTTGTTAAGTCAATCGTTCCAGACCTGACAGGTTTTACTATGGCGCGAGTCAATCAGACTTCCATGAATGGCTCGATACTCGATCAATCAAGGCTCTGTGGAAACCTATCAGGTCTTTGGTTGAAATAAAAAAGGAGAAATAGTATGGCACGAAAACCACAATCACGCGGAAAATGTCAATACTGTGGCGAGGAAACTGCCAAAGGCGGCATGACCAAACATCTTGTAAAGTGTGAGAAACGCGCACAAGCCATTCAAACTGCCGACGCGGGTAAAAAACCCGAAGAAACCATCTGGCATGTGCGCGTGCAGGATGCCTATGGAAAAGATTTCTGGCTGGATATTGAAATGCGCGGTTCCGCCACGCTTGAAAAACTGGACGCTTATCTGCGCGCCATCTGGCTGGAATGCTGCGGTCACTTGAGCAAATTCACGGTCGGCGGCTGGAGCGGATATGATGTTGGCAAATCGCGCAGGGCGGACGATGTGTTTGCGGAAGAAATCGCTCTGCTCCACCTCTACGATTTTGGGACAACGTCGGAAACCGAGATTCAAGTGGTCGGCTCACGTCAAGGCAAAGCCACAACCAAACACCCCATTGCGTTAATGGCGCGTAACAACATGCCCGAAAAAGCCTGCCAGGAATGTGGCAAACCTGCGGCGTATCTTTGCATGGAGTGCCTCATTGAAGGAGATGAGGAAGGAGAATGGTTCCTGTGCGAAGAACACGCCGAAGACCATCCGCACACGGAATATGGCGAGCCGGTCGCGCTGGTCAACTCACCAAGATTGGGGATGTGTGGATATGAAGGTCCCGCCGAGCCGCCTTATTGAGGCGTTTGGTTGAAAAGACCTGACATGCCTCCGCGCAAGTCTTGCGTTCCGAGTCTCGTGTCCACGCAGGGGTCACGATTGACTCGCGCCACGATGAGACATGTCAGGTCTGCGACACAATTCGCGGCGGTCGTGCGTCGGATCGGGATTATGCTTCAAACCATGTTGAATGTGAGTTTCAGGAGATGAAATGATCGATCTAAAAATACCTCGTCAAGCCGTGTATAGTTCATTCAAGGAAAAACCAGGCGCATGTCCGCGTTGCAGCGGCGAGTTGGTCAATAAATATCAATCCTATGCAGTCACCACACGTCGGGGAAAACGGGTGAGCGACTCATTTATCATCGGCGGCAAATTTGGGTGGTTTTGTAAGTCGTGTCCTACCGTTGTGCTCAACAGGGATGAGATTGCGAAAATGTTCAGCTTTCAAAAAAGCGGATGGGATGTCGGCTCGGAATATATTGTGCTGGGAATTGTCGACCTGGATGCAATTCCAGTCAGCAAGCGTAACCTACCCATTGGAGATCCAAATAATCCCCTGCGATTGATTGAATTCAGGGAAATTGCCAGGCCTACAAAATCAGCCAAACATCCAAAGTGATAAAATTGATGGAGAACTGAAAATGCCAATCACCTACACCAACCGCAAAGGCTTCACCTATTTTCTCAACAAAGGCGTAACAAAAACAGGCAAGCCGCGCTACTACTTTGCTCGCGAACGGAAGGGCGAGCCTGTTGAAGAAATCCCGCAGGGATACCAGATCGAAGAAAGCGTCAATGGGATCGTTTCGCTGGTCAAAGCCCGCCGACAGTTGATTCTGCCCGAAGAGTCCGCCAGCGTGGAAGCCGCGTTGCAGCGTCATCCCAAAGCGCGGAATTACCGCGTTGCCGTCAAGGATAAGCAGGTCGTAATATATGAAAGAATTGGTTTGGATGCGGATGAAATGATTAAGATTTTCGAGGAAAGTTTTCCTGTATTGCTGGGGACAAGAAAAAAACTTGAAGAGGAAAGCAACCGCTCCGCTCAATTCACGCCGGTCATGCGTTTCATTCTGGACGACCCGGAGACGCGCAAATATCACGCCGAGCGCTGGTGTTATAGCGGCAGCATCGACGATTGGATCTATGCGGGCCATTCAGGGAAAATTGAGCAACTCGCAAAAAAACTCACACCAAAACTTGGCACAGACGCATTTTTTGAGCTTTACTAACAGGATAGATTGCCATGACCCCAAAACAATGGATGTTGGACCCCAATTCAGGCGGTATCAAAATCCCGCCAGCAGTGCAAGTGGATGCGGAGAAACGTATCCGTGCAATAGCAGAAAAAGAATTCAAGGGAAAATATACACGCCTTGAAATTCGTTTCAAGAACCAATTTTGTTACATAGACGCATACACCGAGCCTGTTCTAACCGAAGGCTGGCCTCCTGCAGATTGGTCTGAAACCCGCGAAGAATATGCTGAGCGTTTACGCAATACTCCCACCCACCTTTGCCGCCTGCGTTATTTTGGCAACGATGAATGGGGTTTTGCATTCTATACGTACAGCCACGATAAATATGAATTGTCCATGTATGACGATGGTCAATTCACAGGCAAACCAGAACGCGCCTTTCTGATTTCAGGAAACGCCTATTTGAACGAGTGAGCCTGCTTTGCCCAAAGTGTCCATTCCACCCGAAATCCATGCCGAAGTGCAGAAATTGATTGATGAATTCAATCAGGAAAACTTCAGCGATGATGATTTCAAGGAATTAGGCGTCGTCGGCTGCTCAGCGCGCTTCAGTCGTATTTGGGGGACATCGTACCCGAAGCGAAGCGGAGCGGTAGGCCGGGAGGGGGACGGAAATAGTGACGAAATTAATATTACCAGAGCGGCAAGGAGGGATTAGAATGAGAGCATGAATACAGGAACAGGTTATCTGCTGATTGTAGAGGATGATCCCGATATCCTAAAGCTATTGGATACAACGCTGACATTCAGGGGTTATCGTGTGATCACGGCTCATAATGGCAAGGAAGGGTTGGAAGTCATTCAGGGGGAACGCCCGGCGATCGTAATCGCCGATATCATGATGCCTAAATTGGATGGTTTCGGTCTTGTTCATAGATTACGCATAAATCCTGAGACCCGTGATATTCCGGTGGTCTTTATCACGGCTACATACGTCGCAGCTGAAGATAGGGAATTCGCATTGAATATCGGTGCAACTCGTTTCATCCAAAAGCCGGTTGACCTCGAGGACTTCCTGAGGATGATTACAGAGCTTTTGGAACAGAGCACACCCGTCAGGATCGAACCGCTCAAAGAATTCGATTTCTATGATGAGTATCGAAAACGACTTGAAGCAAAACTGGCTGAGAAAAATACACAAATTGCACGCGACGAGTATCTGCTGGGAACCCCTTCAGCCAAAGAGGATCAATTTCTCCGGGCATCTCTGCGGCGCGCTATCGGTGAACGGGAAGAATTAGAACTTCTGCTCGACCAAATCCATGAGCAACTTAAAAAATACACCAAACCAGAATAAGAGGGCATGATATCCGCGCGGCAAACAGAACAGTTGTTTCGAAGTCCGCTGGAAAAGCCGTTCGCTTATGAAATCTCATCCATATGAATTATCCATCTATGACGACGGCCGATTCACCGGCAAGCCGGAAACCGCTTTTCTGATTTCTGCAAATGCATCTCTAGCAGGTTGTCGGAGAGAAGCTATTTTCCAGTGAAGAGCCGCCACATGTTGGTGGTTTCCAAGTGCAACACCTATATGTACGGATGAGAATGTACAATATCTGGGTTCTCCGACAAACTGCTAGATGAATGAGGTGACGCAGCATGTCAAAGAAAAAAAAGAAAGACAGGAAGCCCCGTCTTCCGAAATTCAATTACCAGATCCCGATCTCCCGCGTCCGCCCGATAAGGATACTTGGCCCGCGATATTACCTTGGTCACGCGCGCGAATATCCTATTTTGGGTTGCTGGGTAATGGCAGGATGGCAAGCTGAAGGCATCACGCCTGTAGTCGTTGCCCGCCAGCAGGCGCCCGATAAAGTCATCTTTGTTGTTTGCCTGGTGGATATCTATTGCCTGGGAATCAAAGACGCGTATGCTAATGCGGATGTATCCCTGGGAAAATTTCAGCGCGGATTGCCGAAAATGTGTAGCGGCGCGCCCCAGGAATGTACGGTCGAACTCGCCCACGAGATTATTTATGGGGGCCTGGAATTCGCGGCCCGCTTCGGCTTTCAACCACACCGCGATTTCACCGCGCAAATGTGTGATCAGGTGCTCGACCCGCCGGAAGCTCACTCCCGCACAAACAAAGTGGAATTTGGCAAAGATGGCAAGCCATTCTATATATCCGGCCCGTACGATGATGAGCGTAAAATCAAATCCGTTATCAACACGCTGACGCGCACCGCCGGGGAGGGGAATTTTCATTACCTGGCCGGACTTGGTCCTCCAGATCTACTTGATGAGTAAGGAGCGTGACCTTCATGATCTATCTTGCTACCGATAACGGCCTCGCCATATGCAAACGAGAGCACGAGTGGCGCCTCGTCCACCGCGGGCTGGAAGGCCAGCGCGTCACGAGCGTCATTGCGCGTGAGGGCGTCATCTTGGCTGGCACAACGCAGGGCATCTTCCGCTGCGATGATGACGGGCGTCAGTGGCGCGAAGCCAGCGCGGGCTTGAGCCACCCGCACATCCGCTGGCTGGCGTATCATCCTGATATCTTCGAGCTTGCGTTCGCCGGCACTGAGCCTGCAGCCATTTTCACCTCGCGGGATGGCGGCGACTCCTGGCACGAGTGCGGCGAGGTTGCCAGTCTGCGCGGCGAGCATGGCTGGTCATTGCCCTATTCGCCCGAAGCGGGCTGTGTGCGCGGTTTTGCCTTCCACGGTGAGCGGGGGTACGCGGCTGTGGAGGTTGGCGGCGTTATGCGCTCGGACGATCATGGCGCGAGCTGGCGGCTGGCGGAAGGCAGTGATGGCAACCCCAGCTTTGAAGGTCCGCCTCCGCCGCTTATCTACCCCGATGTGCACTCCATCTATGTGCATCCATCCTCGCCCGATCTGGTGGATGCGCCAACGGGCGGCGGATTCTATCGTTCGTCCGATGGCGGAAGAACGTGGGAACTCCTCTACGAATGTTACTGCCGTTCAGTCTGGACCGATCCGGTGGATCCCGCGCACTTCATCCTTGGCCCCGCCGATTACGTTGACTCGAATGGGCGGATCGAAGAGAGTCGCGATGGCGGCCACACATGGAGCTTGGCCTCGAAGGGGCTTGAAATTCCGTGGCGCAGACACATGGTCGAACGCTTCACGCAGATTGGCTCTGAGTTGTTCGCGGTCCTTTCGAACGGAGAATTGCTGTGCGCGCAACTATCCGCGCTCGAGTGGCAACGGATCCTCCCGGATGTAAAAGGTGTGAACGCGGTGACAGCGATGTCATAGGCAGGCTACAGATCCGTTCCCGAGGAATCTCATGAACGAATATTCCAGAACGTATCAAATCAGGTGGTCGGACCTCGATGCCAACGGCCATGTGAATTACTCTGCCTACATCAATGCTGCAGGTGATCTGCGCTATGGCTTCTTTTCCGAACACGGTTTTCCGCCTGAAAAATTCCAGGAGCTTGGGATTGGGCCGATTTATACCGCGATCCATGCCCGGTTCTTTCGGGAAGTCCGCATGGGCGAAACAGTGACTATCACTTATGCCATGTCGGGCCTTTCGCCGCAGGGTGGTCGCTGGAAAGTCCATCATGAGATCCTCAACTCCAACGGGAAGAAAGCTGTCAGTTTGGACCTTGAAGGAGCCATCCTGGATCTGGCCAGTCGCAAGCCGGCCCTTCCAACAGCCGAATTGCTGCAAACCTTCAACCTGATCCCGCGCGCAAAAGATTTCGAAGTGCTGTCAGAGACCCGTTGGGTTAAGTGATCTCTGCAAAGGATGGCGGCTTTGCCAACCCTTCGGTCCTGGTACAGCTCATTCAATGGGCCGACAGGTTATTGACTGAGTGAAACCTGCTGTATTAGAATTAGGGAATGGGCAAAAAGGGTAAGGCCCTCTACCATACACTGTCATTCGAACGTTCGCGACGATTGAAAAAAACCCTTCAAAGAAAAGTTACGAACAAGAAAGGAGAAACAGCTATGAGTGGTAATGGCAAGAAAGATAAAGGCAACAAGGAACAAAAGAAAAAACCCAAACTGAACATAAAGGAAAAACGAAAACTCAAAAACGAAAAGAAGAAGAATAAGTAGGCGATGAAACATCCGAAGAGAGTTTATCTTCGGATGTTTCATTCAGGGCAGTGGGAATGTGTTCTGCTTCCGCGATCTGTTTTTTTTCGAAAGATCTCTATTCAAGTTTCAAAAACGTTGACCCGTCGAACGCCAGCGCGCACCATTTGCCTGGTTCGAATTCGACCCACACACCCTTTGAATGAAGCCTCTTGCCCGTGATCTTCGCGCCTTTGGTCAATTGCCCAACGATCGAGTATTCAACGCCGGGGCCGTTGCGCACATTCAGGGTTTCGAATGTCACTTCGAATTGCAGGTTGGGTAGTGCGACCGCATCTGGAAAAGCATCGCTTGAGCTTGTTCCAGTTGAATCGATACCACCTGCTGTGAAGAAGGGCATGGGGTCCACATATCCTTTATACGCCGGGTTTTCCCCATCGATCCTCAAGCCAAAATGCAAATGCGGACCGGTGCTCGCGCCGGTATTGTTGCTGAATCCAATGACTGTCCCCGCCTTCAGCTTTTGTCCCGCGGAAACTGCCGCGCTCGCGAGATGGGCGTAATATGTGATATATTTTCTTGAGCCATCCGCGTGACTGAGTTTTACATAATTGCCATAGCCGCCGTTCTCAAACGAGATGGCTGCAACTGTCCCTGCCGCGGCCGCAGCGACCGACGTTCCGTTTGGGATGCCATAGTCAATCCCGTTATGGCCGGGGAATCCAAATCTCTTGTAAAACTGCGGGTCCTCACCGAACAACTGCGTAATCGGACCATTGACCAGAGCGATTAATTTAATAGCCATTGTTCTCTCCTCTGGGTTGGTGCCGTATGTTCCAAAACATGATAACACACGCTGCAGCTGATGGAAACGCTGTTGCTCACGCTGCCGGAAGCATAGTTTGACGTAACCGTCACCTCAGCGCATACGCCGCGATCCCAAACGCGATGGCCACATTGAACGAACGCTTCTGCCCGCGCATGGGGATGCAATGGATCGTGTCGCACAGGTCGAGCAGTTCAGGGTCCACGCCTGTCACTTCATTGCCGACGATCAATATTTGGAGTCCGGGAGCCTGCTCCCGCATTCTTGACGGCAAGCCGTCGGACTCCAAAGGGACCGCGCGTTCATCATCCTCCAGCGCGAAAATCCTCCAGCCTTTCTGCTTCAAACTCTTGACAAGCGTTACCGCATCCTTATGATAAGTCCATGCCACGGCATCCTGCGCGCCGAGCGCGGTCTTTTTCACCGCTTCACGGCTAGGGCCGTCCGGTGTGGGCGTGATGCCGCATAGATAGGCTTGCGCGAATCCGAAGCCGTCCGCGCTGCGCAGGATCGATCCCACATTCCACGCCGAGCGGATGTTATCGAGTAACACGGCCAGGCTCTTGCCTCTTTCTTCTTTCCACGAATTATTGGCGCCCTGTGTGTCTTCGCGGTGAAAGGAATCGGGGTGGTCACGCGCAGCTTCGACGATCAGCATTCGGCTGAGCGCGACGCGGGTCTCTCCCAAACAGGCCGGGCAGCGCATCCCGAAGCGATGAGCGTCCGTGCCCACAACCGGATAACGAAGCCCGCACGCGTTGCATACTCTGATCTCGTGGGAATCAGTTGGCATGTGGTTATTATACATGCTACAATTTGCTAAATGCATCGTGTAGTTCCTGAACTCATCGTTGAAAATTATCGGGCGGGTCGTTACAGCGGGCAATTTCCAGCGCTGGGAATGTTCCTGGATCTATCGGGCTTTTCCACCAT
>DATDRD010000566.1:0-5455 GCA_035291925.1 Anaerolineales bacterium | reverse complement strand
GAAGTGGTTATTCAATTCGAGCAGAATGAAAGCAAATAGTGATAACCGGGAGTCGATCGGTTTACCATTAGGTGAGATGATGTTGAAACGAATAGCCGGAATATTTGCCCCTCCTGTCTTCCCGGAAGATGAGGATAAAACTCGCAAAGCGAGGTATGCCAACGCCATTGCATTGACATTTATCGTCATTGCGCTTGGGTATGAAATAGGCACACGTTCTGTCAGGAGATACACTGGCCTGGATACCTCAGACCTGATACTGATTGCGCTTGCCATCACGATCCTGGCGGGTTGGATACTTCTAAAACGAGGCCATTTACGATTCACCTCCATTCTGCTTGTGGTTTTGATCTGGGCCGCATCCAACGGCATTGCAGTAGCCGGATCTGGCGTTCGAGACTCATCGTATCTGACAAACTTTTCGATTGTGGTAATGACGGGTTTATTGCTTGGCTGGCAAGCCTCCGTAGTTGTCACAATTGCGAGTGTTCTCTCAGGCTTTGGGCTGGCTTATGCTGAAGAGATGGGGTTGATCAGTACGATCTCTTATCCACCCACCGCTTTTGCTCAGGACATAACCTTCATTTTTGGTTTGAATACGGTCCTTATATACTTATTAATAGGCGGCCTGGAGAAGGAAATAAGAAGATCCAAAACCAGCCTGAAAGAACTGGGATTATTGAATATCAATCTCACTCATGCTCAAACCGATTTAGAGAAGCGCACCACCGAACTAAGTCAGCGCGGACTGGAATTGGAATCCGCGAACGAACAGATTCAGCGCAGAGCCGCACAATTTGAGGCGCTGGCAGAGGTCACGCAAGCCATCACATCCGTTCGCGACCTGCAGGAACTTTTGCCAGGTATTGCAGCAGTGATCAGTGAAAAATTTGGCTTCTACCACGTTGGCGTCTTCCTGCTTGACGAGGCCCATGAGTACGCTGTGTTGAGCGCAACGAACAGTGAAGGTGGCAGGCAAATGCTCGAACGCAGGCACCGCCTGCTTGTGGGTAAACAAGGCATCGTAGGGAATGTCACTGCAACCGGGGAACCACGCATTGCCATGGATGTGGGCGTGGATGCAGTCTTTTTTGATAACCCTGAACTGCCGGATACTCATTCCGAGATGGCGCTTCCCCTAAAAAGCGCCGGTCTGGTGGTCGGTGCATTGGATGTGCAAAGCACGGAAAGAGGCGCGTTCACAGATGAAGATGTTCAAATGCTTGGCTTGCTGGCCAATCAGGCAAGCCTTGCCATCGAGAATGCACGCCTCTTCGATGAAACTCGAAGCGCACTGGCTGAGGCAGAGGCAGTGGGTCGTCAATTAACGCGCGAGGTGTGGGGGCACCTTCCCGCTGAACATAATCTGCTCGGATATCGATACAGCCTATCCGTCGCGTCACCGCTTGAAAAGCCGGTCGAATTAGCGAATTCGGGTAAAGACACGCAAACGGAATCAAGCCGTGTTGCAGTCCCGATCACGCTGCGCGGTGAAACCATAGGCACGCTGGTCGTGCAATCCCATTCATCAGAAGCTCTGAATCGGGATCAGATCGATCTTATTAAAGCAGTAGCGGAACGTGTGGCCTTATCCGCCGAAAACGCCCGCCTGTTCGAGGAAACATCACGCCGCGCCGAGCGCGAACGATTGGTTACAGATATTACTGGCAAGATCCGAAGTGTTCACGATCCACAAATGATGATTCAGACCGCGATGGAAGAACTACGCAATGCTCTTGGTGCAAGCCGCGTGGAGGTTATTCCCCAGGCTGTGAAAGACAAAGAGCTGCTCGACCATGAAACCGAGGAAATATGACATATATAATTGCTGTTTCAAATGAAAAAGGCGGTGTCGCCAAGACAACCTCCACTCTCTCGCTGGGCGCGGCGCTTGCAGAATTGAACCATCGCATCCTTGTGATTGATCTCGATCCGCAGTCCAACCTGAGCCTCGCGCTCGGACTCGAAAGAGGAGAGGCGGAGATCACAACCGCCAATATACTAATCGAAAGCGCGGTGGTCAAAACTGCAATCCGCAAAACCGGTGTGGAAAACCTGGACCTGGTCCCCTCGAACGCGCGCATCGAGAATGTCGAACAGCATTTACCCATGCGGAGTCATTACCTGACAACGCTTCGCAACGCACTTAAAGCGGACCCGCTTCCCTATGACTATATTCTGCTTGACTGCCCTCCGGCGCTCGGCGCCATCACGCTTAATGCACTCTCCGCAGCAGACTTGCTGATCATTCCCACACAGGCCGAGTATTTTTCAGCCTATGCGTTAAGGAATATGATGGGCTCCATCCGACGCGTGCGAGAGGAAAGCAACCCGAATCTTGCATACCGAATCCTTGTCACCTTATTGGACCGCCGCAACCGCACGCATCGCAACATCTTTGAACAATTACAGGCAACGTTTGGGCAGGGTGTTTTTACGACAGTAATCGAAATAGACACAAAGCTTCGCGAAAGCCCGATTGCCGGCATGCCCATCACGCAATACAAACCGACGAGCCGGGGCTCACAGCAATACCGCGTACTGGCCCAGGAGTTAATCGAATATGCCAAAGAAGAAGCCAATCGCCAAAAGGCTCGATAAATTATTCGAAGACATCAAGCCGGAAGGAGCCGCTGCGCAGCCCACACGCGCCTCGCGCAAGGACATGATGGAGGAAAAGACTTCCTCTTCGGTTGAAATTCCGGCTTCCCAATCTACGCGCCCGGTGGAGATGGTGAAGCGCGCCGCCCAAAATGAACTGGCTCTGTCACTGGCGTTTCAAACTGGGCAAAACAACTGGGCTACTTTGCAGGTGGTGGATGAAACGGCTCCCCGCGCCTGGAGCCAGGACGAACAGTTACTGGTCAAACAGGTTGCAGACCAACTTTCTCTGGCGCTCGAAAATGCGAGACTGTTCCAGGAAACTCAGTCTCGCGCAGAAGAATTGAGCGTGCTCAATGAGATGGGTCGTGAACTTTCCACCAAACTGGAAGTCTCTGCCGTCACTGAAGTAGTCTACCGATATACCGGCCGCTTAATGGATACCAAAAATTTCTTCATCGCTCTCTATGATGACAAAACTGAGGAAAAAAGCTATCCATTGGTTTTTGAAGAAGGCCGCCGCATCCAACTATCACCCAGTAAATTGGGCAATCGCGGCTTTTCAGATTACATTATTCGCAGCAAGAAAACAGTGTTTGCTCCAGCCGATGTAGCGGGTCACATGAAAACCCTGGGCATTGAGATTGTTCCTCTGAAAGAAGACGATCCACCTGCCCAGTGCTGGCTGGGCGTGCCGTTGCTGATCGGTGATCGCGTGCTGGGTGTGATCTCCGTACAAAATGTCCAAAGGCCGCATGTTTATGATGAACACGATCGTGATATTTTGGCAACAATCGCCAGCCAGGCAGTCATCGCGATTGAAAATGCCCGCTTATTCCAGGAAGCCCGACGCCACGCACAAGAGACTGCCGCCCTCGCAGAAGTTGGCCGTGAGATCTCTGTCACATTGGATCTGGGGACGGTACTGACGCGGATCGCTTCATACGCAAAAGATTTGTTTCAAGCCAAGAGCAGCGCGGTCTACCTACCTGAGACAAAGGGTGCAGCTTGGCGCGCAATTGCAGCTTTCGGTGCAGACGCAGAAGAGATCAAGAATGACCCGCTCGAAACCGGCAAAGGCATCCTCGGGAAAATCGTT
Organism: Anaerolineales bacterium; assembly: GCA_035291925.1. Lineage (GTDB taxonomy): Bacteria > Chloroflexota > Anaerolineae > Anaerolineales > Villigracilaceae > Defluviilinea. The sequence continues at coordinate 1,755 of DATDRD010000566.1, read as the reverse complement.
TTGAGCAGAGCCGGCGAGATTGTAAATAATGCTTCCACTACGTCGGAAGCGATTACTGTTAAGGGGACAATCGAACAGCCCTTGGAACATATTTTGGGGGTTCCCATCCTATCTCTGGATCGGGTAACGGGTCTAATGGCTGTCTGGCGTAGCGGTCAGGGCCAGGAATTTTCTCCCGCAGAGTTGGAATTCCTGACCAGTCTTGCCCGTCATGCAGCGATTGCAATCCAAAACGCCCGCCTATTTGACGAGGTTACTACGAGTCAAGGTCAGCTTTCTGAGGCTCTGCAAATTGCGCGCCTGGGATATTTCGCGATTGACCTCAAGGATCGGACAGTTCAACTCACGGCTGAGTTATATTCCCTGCTCGGCACGACGGCAGAAGAAGAGGGTGGCTACCAATTACCATTGGATGCTGCAATTAGAAAGTTCATTATCGAAGAAGACATCGAGATAATGACTGGCGCGATAGCGCAAGCAACTGCCGCCCCTGGGGAGAATTCTGAGACGGAAGCAGAAACTCGATTTCGAACCAGCGATGGAAGAATAATCTGGGTCCGCTCGATTTTCAAATTGGAACGTGATCTGGAAAGTCAGCCAATTAAGGTTATCGGCTCTTCGCAAGACATCACTGATCGGAAAATCAACGAACTAACGCAGGCCGCCATCACACAAATATCAGATGCTGCGTTGACTGCATCGCGGATCGAAGACCTGATGAAAACAGTCCACAACGTAGTTGGGACTCTGATGCCTGCCAAAAACTTTTATATCGCGCTCTATAATGCCGATGCGGATTTGATGACCTTTCCTTATTACGTGGATGAATATGATGAGCCAATGCCGCCACAAGAACCTGGCACAGGGCTTGCAAGTTACGTTCTTCGCACGGGCCGGCCCTTACGGACTACACCCGAGATCTATGCCGAACTTGCTTCGTCCGGAGAAGTGATCGGAGGTGGCACACGCGGCGTGGACTGGCTTGGCGTTCCTCTGCGCAGTGAAGCCGCCATCAGAGGTGTGATGGCTGTACAATCGTACAATCCTTCGATCCGCATCACGGAAAGGCACAAAGAAATACTGACAATTCTCGGCGTGCAAGTCACCGTCGCAATCGAGCGATTGCAGGCGAGGGAAGCACTTGCCAAATCCGAGGCGGATTTACGCGCGCTCTTCTCGGCCATGGAGGATGTGGTTCTCGTGGTGGACAAAGACACGAGGTATCTCCGTATTGCGCCGACCAATCCCTCCCGGCTCTTCCGGCCGCCACGGGAACTCCTTGGCAAACGAATGGATGAAATCCTGCCTCCCAATACGCATAAACCGATCCGCGCTGCAATCAGTCAGGCACTGGCAACCGGCCAAACAGTCCAGCTCGAGTACGAATTACCGATCAACGATCAGAAATTCTGGTTCCTTGCCAACATCTCGAAACTGAACGACAATGAAGCGTTTTGGGTCGCACGCGATATAACCGAAAGAAAGAAGTCGGAGGAAGCGATCCGCAGGCGCAATGAATACCTTGCCGCATCTGCAGAGATCAGCCGCCTCGTTACATCCACACTTGAGTTGAACACGATCTTCACGCGGACCGTGAACCTGGTCAGCGAGCGTTTCGGATTTTACTTTGCAGCAATTTATACCATCGAAGAGACGGGCTTCAATGTCGTCATGCGTGAAGCCACAGGTGCCGCAGGCGAAAAGATGAAAACGCAGAAATATATGGCGGCCGTTGGATCACAAACCATTGTCGGC
>DATDRD010000565.1:0-2285 GCA_035291925.1 Anaerolineales bacterium | reverse complement strand
CGCGGTTGGTGTTCCTGGAGAGGGTACGGATAAAGTTTGGATTCATGATTTCATGCTTCAGGCGCTGTTCCAGTCGCCGGGGACCGCGGCTGGGGCGTGCGCTGGGATACAAAAACGCCTCGCAGAGAATATATGCCTGCGGGGCGCGGAATCAAGCGTCAGCGGCGCATGAGGCGAACAAAAATCCCGAAAACAAGAATCGTTCTCGGGGACTTAAGTCGAATCAGACTCGCCTGAGCCTGAGACCTTCTTCTATCCAGACTATAACTGTCGGCCTCGGAATCGCACCGAGTCATGCTCCTCTGGAGTCCGACAGCTTGCTGTCGAATATGCAGGAGCAAGCTCCTGCACTCCAAAATTGCTCGCGGGCTGTACCACCGATCGGGAATTGCACCCTGCCCCGAAGGTTATTATTTGGTTGTTTAAATTATAACTCAATTACGCTTTGACGATGCACTCGACCGGGCAGACCGTGATGCACTGAGGCGAATCATGATGGCCCTGGCACTCAACGCAGGTTTCCTGACTGATGACGTAGGTAATGCCGTCGCCTTCGCTGATGGATTCGGTGGGACATTCGGGTACACACGCGCCGCAGGCGATGCACTCTTCGGTAATTTTCATGGACATGGTTGTTACTCCATTTGCAGGAATCTGTTGCGGCTCTAAATTAACCGACGTCACAGGGCAAGTCAAATGACAAATATCTCTAATTTCGTGAATTTTGTCACAGTTCGTTTGAGATCCTGGGAATATTACGCGTGTGAACCTACTGCAATCGCGATGTAACGTGTCGTTGCGAGTCGCAGGCGAAGCAATCCCCTCAAACAGGAGATTGCTTCGGGCCGTCCTTCGACTTCGCTGCACTCCGCTCAGGACGAAAGCCCTCGCAACGACATACTACTTCAACTGCGCCTTTAATTTTTCAGCTGTTTCCTCATATGCGACCAATTTGTCCCGCTCCTTCTGAACCACAGGAGCAGGAGCCTTGGTTGCGAAGTCACCTGAAAGAAGTTTTTCCAATCGTTCAATATGCGATTGCGCTTCCTTCAATTCTTTTTCAAGACGGGTGCGGTCCGCGGCGGGATCTCCTAATTCAGCCAATGGCAGGAAGATTTCAATAGAACCAACAATCAAAGTAATGTAGCCTTCGATAGATTCAAACTCCAAGTGAATATTCTCTCCTTCGAGAAATTTTCGTTTTTCAAGAATTAAAATACGGTTTATATCTAGTCCAGCAAGTGTTGCCAAATCTTGTTTTAGTGATTGGTACAGTTTGACGCGCTCCGCGCCTACAACGAAAATGCCCATCAATTTTCGGCTCGGCTTGACATTTTTTTCAGCGCGCTGGTTCCGAATGGCGCGTACAACATCTTGAAAAAGTGTAAAATCCGCGGTCTTGGATTCTTCCCAGCCTTCAGGTTCGCGCGGCTCAGACCACTTCGCTACGATCAAAGCGTCAGGCCAATCACTGACTACATCCTTCAAGGGCGATTCGCGCAACGCACTGCGCAGATGTCCCCAGAGTTCTTCGGTCACGAAAGGCGTAAAGGGGTGCAACAAACGTAATGATATATCGAACACACGCGCCAGGGTATCCGCCGCGCGCGCGGCACGCGGACCGCCCTCTGCGAGTTCCTGCTTTGCGATCTCCACATACCAGTCAGCAAAGTCGCTCCAGATGAAGTCATAAATTTGCTGCCCTGCCTGACCATACTGGAAATTCTGGAAGAGGCGCTCCACGTCACGAACAAGCTGTTGTAACTTTGCCCAGACCCATGAGTCTGCCAAAGTATAGTCACCCTCACCCCCAGCCCCTCTCTCAACCTGGGAGAGGGGTGCCGAAGGCGGGGTGAGGGAAGAAATGGCCGAGATCACAAATCTTCCTGCGTTCCACAATTTATTTACAAAATTACGGTTGGCTTCCACTTTCCTGGGGCCCACATTCGTGTCATTGCCCGGCGTCGAACCGACCAGCATCGTGAAGCGCAAAGCATCCGTGCCAAATTCGTCCATGAGGATCAGCGGATCAATCACGTTGCCCGTGGTCTTGGATATCTTGCGCCCAATCTCATCGCGCACGAGGCCATGCAGATATACAGTCTGGAATGGCACCTGCCCTGTGAACTCCAGGCCCAGCATGATCATGCGCGCCACCCAGAAGAACAGGATGTCGTAGCCGGTTTCCATGTAAGTGGTCGGGTAGAAATATTTGTAATCAGGTGTTTCATCGGGCCAGCCAAGAGTCGAGAAGGGCCACAAGCCTGAAGAGAACCAGGTATCCA
>DATDRD010000564.1:0-2994 GCA_035291925.1 Anaerolineales bacterium | reverse complement strand
CAATAGCATGTTCGAATATCCATGCCCACAGCTCCTTGAAACAAGATGCTTCAAGATAACCGTGGAATATGTTGTTGTAAAATTGCTAAAAACGGTCGCGACCCATTACAGGGACACTACCGAAAGTTGCGACATTAAAATTATCATCAAAAAGGGGACCACTTTACTATCGAAAAGGAGCCCATTTTTGTCCTCCGCGAGGAGCGGGTGATAAAATCTCGATTGCCCAATGAAGGATAGAGCAACGCTGAGGAGCGACTCGAGCGTCATTGAGCGGCTATACAGCAGGGCAGGGCGAGACAATCGCTCTGTCCTTTTTTCGTCCTGCCCTGCTGGTAGCCCAAAAGCGATAAACCTGCTCGAAAGCCAATCAAACGATACGCTAATCGGTAAACCAAAACGTACATCATTCGGCATGTTCACCTTGTGTGCGTTGGCGGAAGCGATAGGACTCGCCGAGCAATTCAATGATGTGCGCATGATGAGTGAGGCGGTCAAGTAAAGCCGCCGTCAGACGCTCATCGCCAAAGACCTGCACCCAATCGGCGAATTTGAGATTGGTGGTGATGATCAAGGCGAGGCGTTCATAAAGTTCGGAGCAGAAAGTAAAAAGGGCTTGCGCGCCATTTTGCGAGAAGGGGATGAAACCCAATTCATCCAGAACCACCAGATCGAGTTTAAGGGCGGAGGCGATGAAGCGGTGCAAGCGATGTTCATCTTGCGCCTGAATTAATTCATTCACCAGACCAGCCGCGGTCCAGAAGCGCACGCGGCGTCCTTCGCGGCAGGCAGCGCTTGCCAGCCCAAGCGCCAGATGGGTTTTGCCAAGTCCGGGATTGCCGATGAAGATCAAACTCCGTTTTTGCTGAATATATTCGCCGCGCGCGAGGTCGAGGATTTGGACTTTGTTGAGCAGGGGCAGGCAGGAGAAATCAAAGTCAGCCAGTTCTTTGATAACAGGGAATCGCGCAGTTTTCAAGCGTTGCTGCAACATGTTGAGTTGTCGTTGATTGACTTCCTGTTCAGCCAAAGCCAGCAGAAAACGCACCGTATCGTGATTGTTGCGGGCCGCGTCGGTCGCAAATTGGGGATACAGTTTGGCGAAGGTGGGCAGGCGCAATTGTCGCAGATAAGAATCAAGCAGCGGGTTGCGTTCCATCATGACCTCGCTTCCAGCAGTTGGTTGTACTGCTCAAGATAAACAGGCTGATATCCGACCGAAGCCAACTTGGGATGATCCAATGCAAGCGCGGGCGGAGCCTCCTGCGGGGAAAGTAATTGGCGCAGGCAGAGTTGCACACCGTCAAGATGTGCCGCGCCCAAGTCCAATGCCTGCTTCACCGCGCGATTGACCATATCTGCGGGATGATCGCGGTGGAGTTTCAAAATGGCGACAAATTCGCGCACACCGCGGCCGTCGGGCTTGGTTTGGCGCAGCGCGTCGAGCATTTTCTCGTACTCGGGCGTCCACTTTTGCCGCCATTGCCGCACGGGAAGCGCATACTCGAAGGCGCCAGGACGCTGCTCCAGCAATCCCAAATAATGCAGCGGATTTAGAATATCCTGTTCGCGTTCCAGGCAGCGCGGATGTTCCGCCACCACTTCTGCCACACTCAAAACTTCCACTCGAAACGAATACGCGCGCAGCGCGAGTTGTTGTCCAACATATTCGGCTGGCACAGAATAGCGGTTGGTTTCGAACACCACCTGGCTGTATGGGTTGACGCGCGCCATGTGATTGCTGCAAGCGGGGAAGTCATGCGGGTCAAGCGGCAGCAAAGCGGGCTTCTCGCTGTGCCAGACTTCTGCCACCGAGCGGGTTTCTCCGCGCACGCTGCGCTGCAGGTCGTTCAAGCAGGCTTGATGCAGCATCGCGTTCAGTTCCGCGAAATCTTTGGCTTTCGGAATCGGTGCGAAAAAGTTTCGCTGGGCATAGCCCACGTCGCTTTCCACGCCGCCTTTCTCGTGTCCTTGTGCCGGGGTACAGTAGTTGCTCTCGAACAAGTAGTAACTACGAAAGGCGGTGAAGGCTCTTTGCTCCTGGCGATGGTGTCCTTCCAGCACACGGAACACCGCAGTCTTCAAATTGTCATACGTGATCCGCCGCGGCACACCTCCGAAAAAATGAAACGCTTGAATATGTCCTTCAAAAAACGCTTCCTGTTTTTGAAACGGAAACGCCATTACGAAACGCGCCTTCGAGTAATTCAGGCGCATCACGAACATTTGCACCGTTTGGCGCATGCCGTTGATGTCTGCCTGCGCTTCCCCCCAATCCACCTGCGCGTCTTGTCCCAGATCGAACTCCAACGGCAGATATGCCGGGCGTTGTTTCCGCGCCTGCCGCTGCAGACTGACGTAGCGGTGCAAATTACTTTCACTACCGCGATACCCTTCCATCTGCAAGAGTTGATAGATCTTGTGACCGGTATACCGCTGCTTCCGAGGCATCTGCTCACTGTCCTTGATCAACTCTTCGATCCGTGATTGATAGGGCGCGATCATCGGTGCAGTGTGCGTTTTTTTCCGTTGGTACCCTTCCGGTTCGGCATGGTCCAGCGCTTTCCGGATCGCCTTGCGGCAGTGTCCCAATTGCCTGCTGATCGCGCGAATGCTCAAGCCCTCCACGTAATATGCCTTGCGGATCTTCTCATAGTCGTCCACCGTTTTCATCTCCTTTGTACCTCCGGTACTTATCGTACCGAAAATACACTATGCGGTGGGTTCCTTTTCGATAATAATTTTTTGCCCAGCCGGGCTCCTTTTATTTTATAAAAAACACAAAAAACCGGCACTAGCGGAGCTTACTGAAAGATCGCATGTTTGAAAGCTTTTACAACTGGTGTCTCAACAGTCTCCGCGAGCCGGACAGTCGTTGATCGCTTTCTTTTTATTCACTACTACTTTTTGTTTGCATACTCTATTAAGCTGAGTCCCGACCCGGTCGCAGCTAGTATAATGACTATATCAAGAAAGGTACCGGCTCCAATGAAA
>DATDRD010000563.1:0-3619 GCA_035291925.1 Anaerolineales bacterium | reverse complement strand
CGGTTACGAGCCGAATCCGTTTGCACGTTGGATTGACGGTGCGCCGTGGGAACATGGCGGAAGGAGCTTGCCAGGGGATTACGACCGTTTTGAAATGTTGCTCGAGGGCGCGATCCGCAGAATTCCATTTTTGGACCAGGCCGGTATCATCACGCTGGTGTGTCACCCCGGCGCGTATACGCCCGATTGCCAGCCGATGCTGGGACCGATGGCCGGCGCACGTGGATTCTGGATGGCGGCGGGCATGTCCTTGAATGGATATGGCGGCGCAGGTGGCATTGGTAAACTAATGGCGGAATGGATCGTGGAAGGCGAATCACCGTGGGATATCTATGCATATCGCGCCACGCGTTTTGGGAATTATTACAGTGACCCCGTGTATGCCGCGGAACGTACCCGTGAGAGTGTGAAATATTACTATCGCCTGAAGTTCCCACACGATGAACCCGAGTGGGCGCGGCCTCATCGCGTCAGCCCGGTGCATTATCGATTGTTGGAACTAGGAGCGGTATTTGGCGAGAAATTCGGCTGGGAGCGTGTGAACTACTTTGAACCGGGCAAACCTTCCCGTCGTATGGGGGAAGACCAGCGTCAATGGGGTTGGGCCAAACCGCCGTTCTTCGATCGCTTGCGCGAAGAGCACAAAGCCACGCGTGAACGCGTGACATTGTTCGACCTCACATCGTTTGGCAAGATCGAGGTGAGCGGTAATGGTGCGCTGCCTTTGTTGCAACGACTTACAGACAGTGACATCAACAAGCCGGTCGGAAGCGCGATCTATACTCAGTTCTTGAATACACGCGGCGGCATCGAATCTGACCTGACAGTCACACGGTTGGGAGAAGATTATTTCTGGGTCATCACCGGTTCAGGTTTCATCGGCAACGATCTGGCGCGCCTTCAAATGTATGCAGACGAAAAAGACGGCGAAGTATCCATTCGCGATATTACGCAGGAGTATGCCTGTCTCGAGTTGTGGGGACCGAAGGCCCGGCTTGTTCTGCAAAAGATCACAAATGACGATATTTCCAATGAAGCGCATCCATACCTGACCACAAAGCCAATTAACATCAACGGTGCGAAGGTGTACGCGCAGCGTGTGAGTTACGCGGGCGAGCTTGGCTGGGAGCTTTACATTCCAAACAACCGTGCGCCCATTGTCTGGGATCTGCTCATGAACGCGGGCAGGGAATTTGGCATGGAGGTCGGCGGATACAAAGTACTTGATTCACTTCGCCTTGAAAAGGGTTATCGTTATTACACTGCCGATATTACACAACTCGATACACCCTATGAAGGCGGGCTTGGTTTTTGTGTCCATCTCGATAAGGATGATTTCATCGGACGCGAGGCGCTTCTCAAGAAAAAGCAGGAAGGACCTACGCGCAAACTTTGCACACTCGTGCTGGCTGATGGCGATGAGTTCACACAAATCTATGGAGGCGAGGCCGTTTACCATGAGGGCAAAGTGCTTACCCGCGTGCGCAGCGGCGGATATGGATATACGGTGAAGAAGAACATCCTGTACGCCTATCTGCCGGTCGACCTGGCCAAACAGGGAAACCGCTTCACCATTGACCTGATAGAGGGTCGGCGCGAAGCGGATGTGACTGCCTCCGTTTTATTTGACCCGAAAGGCGAAAGATTGCGTGCCTAGAACGAAAGTGATCCCTCCAGCTTATGTTGGCTTTGGCATGTTGACCCCGGTCTATATCATGGCATTGGATAAACTGCCGAGGCGCAATACGGGTGCGATTGTCCGTGAAGTAAGCGAATTTGTCTATGACGACGCGGCGATTATTGCCTGCGCCCTACGCCAATGGGATGTGCCGACAGGCATGATCGGCACAGCCCTGGGCGATGACATGCTGGGACACCATGTCGCGCGTAAATTAAAGGAGTGGGGAGTGCAGGGTGAGATCCGTTTTACAAAAGAGTATAAAACTCCACTCGAAGTCAACGTCTCAGATAAAACGGGTGCGCGTACGTATTTCTGGCAGCGCTCGGGTGAGATATTAAGCACACTGGATACCGCTGATCTGTCCCTCATTAAAGATGCGAAATTGCTGTATGTGGATTGGTACGACGGCGATCACATCCTCCGTGCGATCGAGGAAGCCAACCGCTGGGATGTACCTGTCTATCTCAACCTTGAGCACGGACACAAATTTCCTGAGGTCTTGAGGAAATACATAGATCGGGTCACGATCTGTCAGGCCGTCACAGATGCGGCGCAGCTTGGCAGGAAACAAGCTGTGCTCACCGCAGCCAGGAAACTCCTCAAGGCGGGAATCAAGACTGCGATTATTACCATGGCGAGTCAGGGGTGCCTGGTTGTTCAGGGAGATGACATCGTGCGGGTCTACGCGCCGAAGGTGAAAGCGGTGGATGGATCGGGCGCAGGAGCAACTTTTTCGTCGGGATTCATTTACGGCTACCTCAATGGATGGAATCTCGAAGAGTCGGTCCGCTTCGCGATTGCCGCGGCGTCCCTCAAAGTCACGCGCTCGGGGTTGACCATGTCCCCCGTTGAAGAGATCAAGGGACTGGCAGGGAAGTTACGGGTGCAGCGTATGGTATATCGCGACGATCAGTTCTATTCGATCAAGAAGCTGCTTTCCCTCCCCAGGAACAACCCTCTTTTTGAAGAAGGGCGCAGGCTGGCAAACCTGGCATCTCAAAGGCTTCATCTTAAGAAACGTCTTCCGGCGAAAGGGAACATGGGAGATCACTCAAAGAAAAAAACCGTATAATGGATGTGTGCAGTTTCCTTGTAAAACCACTTTTTAAGGATAACAGATATGTCATTTGCCACCCTTCTGACACAAGAACAGGTTGAACGTGTTCATGATGCTTCGCTCGAGATCCTCGAAAATGTTGGGTTATTGGTTCGATTCAAGCCGGCACGCGAAATTTTTGAGAAACATGGCTGTAAAGTGGATGAGGAGACTCAACGCGTTAGATTCCCGCGCGCAGTGGTCGAAAAATATCGCAAGGTTTATCCCTCATCCTTCACCTTTCGCGGGCGCGATCCGAAATTTGATCGTACCATCCCGCAGGATAGCCCGGTCATCGTTACCGGGAGTTCCGCGCCAGATCTTTTGGATCCCGTCACGGGGCGCGAGAGGCGTTCCCGGTCCGATGACATCGCGCGCATCGCGCATCTGATCAATGAACTGCCTGGCTACGATATCTTTTCCGTCTCCGTTTTGGCGGACGATGCTCCCAATGAGCTTTTTACGCTGGCGCGTCTTTACCCGGCTTTGAAGTATTGCCTCAAGCCGGTGCGTATTACAACCAAAGACCTGAATGATGCCCGCGAAGTCCTGCAATTAGTCAGCCTGATTGCCGGCAGCGACGAAGCCTACCGCGAACATCCATTTATCACGCATCATTACTGCCCGGTGGTATCGCCCCTGACCATGGATCATCTTTCCACAGAAGCGGTGATGTTCTTTGCCGAACAAAAGTTGCCGGTGTACCCGACCATCGTACCCAATGCCGGGCTGACCTCTCCCATGTCCCCGGCTGGAACACTCGCGCAGGGCAATGCGGAGTTCCTGGCGGCTGCGACTTTGATGCAAATGGTTCGCGAAGGCACTCCTCTTATTTATGCAAC
>DATDRD010000562.1:0-2438 GCA_035291925.1 Anaerolineales bacterium | reverse complement strand
CCGCCGTACGGCGGGTGTTCGTTTTGTGTTGCATGTTTATTCGGTCACCACATCCTCAGGATGATCATCGTTCCACTTCGCTACCAGTTCCTGGCCGGTACTGCCGATGTATTCGCGGTTGATGATCGTGCCGGTGAATATGCCCGGGACGTTCAAACCATTGCCGAACGCGGTATCGGCGCGGTATTGCAGGTCGAGCGTGCCGTCCAGGCTGATGTTGGGGGCGTACGTGCCCAGCCCATCCACTTTGACGGCGCGTCCGGCGCGGTTGAACTCGATGATCTGGTCGCGCAGTTCCTTGATCACCTGATCGATGGAACCTTCCACCAACCCTGTAGAGCGTGACAGAGCGCGGACCAACTCAGCCCTTTGCACGGTATTACCCTGATCCACACGGGGACGATATGCCCCAATTGCTTTGATACGTGATGCCATTTTACTTACTCCTTAATAGAATATGTTTTCGTACACTCAGGGAGCAAGCAGACGTGGCCTTTGCCTGCGAAGAGTCCCTTTCGTGACAGTCTGCACATTATAAAGAGAAACGCGGCCAGTGACATTTACATTTTTGTCAAAAGGGCTTTCATTTACCTTGCAACCATGTCGCCTGTCATTGTCTTATCTGGCAGAATTTCATACCAACGAATCATCGGCGTCGATTCACTTAATCACTGCTGAGGTTTACCTTAAACCTCACCGAGAATTGACTCAATCCTGCCCGATGATTCACTTGATCCTCGCCGTCGATTCGGGAAATCATCGGCGTCGATTGGATGACCAAGATCTCCGAGTTCTACAAGAACTCGGAGATCTTCTTGGTTTGTTACCGTACTTGCAACATGCCTCCCGTACAGTGGGAAAAACCCACAACACGGAGGCATGTTATGGCACGACCAGCGAACCAGGACCGGGCGGAGCAAGTCTATCGTAAAATCGAGGAACATCCGGGGAAGCGAGCCGGCTTTTTCGCCCGGTTGTTGGGGTTGAACCGCTCCGAAGTAACTCGCATTCTCCCGACTCTACAGGATAAGGGACTCTTGGTAAGTGAGGATGATAAGGGAGGTTTATGGCCCTTCTGCAAAACCCAATGACATGTTGTAAGACCCTAAAGGTTTTCCTGACTATCACCGTCCCGAAGGTTTTGTCCTACGCCTGTCAATTGTATTTTGCGAAGAAATGTCGCCATGGCGCCACGGCGACGCCTTCGGGACGTTCTAGTGAAAGGATGATCCGGAAAAGAAACCTTTAGGGTCTATTTCCATTCCTTTCAAAATTGACAATGAAAATGTTGCGGAATTCAGGAGGGTGTTGTGCTATTCTGTTACAGAAACAATTCATCATACTTGCAGGATGTTGCAGGGAGCAAACATGAGCGGCATGAATAGAGCTGATCGATTGACAGAACTGAAACGGCTGTACATCCAGCGCGCTTATTCAGACAAAGAATTGGCTGAGAAACTGGGCACACGGCGAGAAACCATCTTTCGCGACAGGAAGGATTTAGAAGACGAGGGGTATATCTTTATTCAGGATATCTCTGGACGCTGGAAAATCGACCGGAACAGCCTCATCTCTGAAATAAAGGTTAACCTACATGAAGCATTGACCCTGTATCTCGCCGCACGCAAAGCCTCACGGCAAACGCGCTTCCATCATCCCCATGCAGCCAGCGCAGTTGAAAAACTTGCCGTCACCCTGCGCCAGCCAATGACCAAACGCCTGTTGAAATCAGCGGATCGTGTATTGAAACAGGAAAAAGACCCAGAACGGATCAAGATCATTGAAACGATTGCTCAAGCCTGGGTTGAACAGAGAAAGGTCAGGATCGAGTATCAGCCTTTGGGCAGCGATGGCTTCACAAGGCATACAATCAGCCCCTATCTCATTGAGCCGTCAATTTGGAGCGACAGCATTTATGCGATTGCCCTGAGCGATTACAACGACAAGATCATGCCTTTCAAGATGGACCGAATCAATACAGCATTTCTATCGGGCGAGGAGTTTGACATTCCTGAAACATTTGATGATGAAGAGCTCCTTAAGCACGCCTGGGGCATCTGGTATGCAGATAAAAAATCGGTCACTGTGCGACTGCGCTTTGTGCCCGACCCTAAAGTCATACAGCGACTCAAAGAAAGCAAATGGCATCCATTGGAAAAAGTGATCGACACTGAAGATGGCGGCTGCATCTGGAGCGCGGACGTTGCCGAGTGGCGCGAGATGCTCCCCTGGGTGCGCGGCTGGGGCGCGGATGTGGAAGTACTGGAGCCTGAGGGATTGAAAAATAATCTAAAACTTGAAGTACAAAGATTGACACAACTCTACAGTATTATGGACAACCCTTCAAAAAATATTGGTAATTCGGTTCGAGAACGTATCTTACTTCTTTGGGGAAAAACCCAACGTGGAAACCCCGATCCGTATGAATTTCATCCAGC
>DATDRD010000561.1:0-4577 GCA_035291925.1 Anaerolineales bacterium | reverse complement strand
TTTACAAGGCCCTGAAGGGCATGAAGACTCGGCCTGGCGCGAGCGTGGTTATCAGGAAGCGCTTAAAGCACATAGCATTGAATTCAATCCCGAACTCATTGCTTCAGGCGGATTCGATGACGAGGAAGCCTTTGCATCCATTCAACAAATGCTGCTGGATGGTATTGGATTCGACGCGGTTTTCGCAGGAGATGACGACGCGGCCACAGGAGCCATGCGCGCGTTAAAGATGGCGGGACGCCGCGTCCCTGAAGATGTGGCTGTGGTGGGTTTCGACGATGTTCCCTTTGCCCGGTACACCTCACCCGCACTGACCACCGTCCACGCGCCGATCGAAGATGTTGGACGCGAAGCCGTCCGCCAACTGGCGCGCCTGATGAGCAGTCAGCAGGCTGAGGCTTTGACTCTGATGCGCACCGAGCTGGTCATCCGCGATTCGTGCGGGTGCGAGTCCAAACAGGCTCCAATTCAAGACGAATTGCTGTCATCCGCAAGGAGGTGAATCGAAAATAAAAACGCCCGGAACAAGTCGTATCCAATCCATTCAATCTCTTCGGAGGAGAAAATGAAAAACAAACTGTTCAAAATGTTGGCGTCCTTCGCAATGACTTCGATGCTCCTCGCCGCCTGCGGCGGAGTCGCTGCGACCGAAGCACCTGCCCAGCCAGCCGAAAAACAGAAGGTCGTGATCTTCGTCGGCTTTGGCACAGGCACTGACCCGGACCAGGTCGCCGCGCAGGAAGCGCTCGCCAAGAAGTTCAATGACTCGCACGAGAACATCGAAATGGAATTCCTGATCGTGCCGAACGAAGAAGCGACGGAAAGATTCCTTGCGATGGTTTCAGGTGACAACGCGCCGCAACTGGTGGGACCACATGGCACTTCGACTATTGCGCGTTTCAAGGAATATTGGGAAGATATCACGCCCTATATTCAAAGAGATAATTACGACCTGAGCGATTTCTACGGCCCCGCGACCACCATCAACAAATATCCAGATCTGGATGCCGGTTTGCCGCTTGGCTTGTATCCTTCGTTCCTGTTCTACAACAAGGACGCCTTCGACGCCGCGGGACTGCCCTACCCCACACATGATTACGAGGATACGTCTTGGAACATCGACGCGCTGAGAGAGCTGGCGATGAAGTTAACCCTGGATGCCAACGATAATACCCCGCTCGATGCAGACTTCGACCCGAGCAGTATCAAGCAGTGGGGCTACGCCGACACGTGGACAGACATGCGCGGCCAGTTGACGATGTTCGGCGCGCCAGACCAGGGACGCCCGACCAGCGATGATTACAAGACTGCCACATTCAATGCGCCTGAAAGGGTGTTCGGCTTCCAATGGCTGCACGATGGGATTTGGAAAGACCATTTCATCCCTGATGCGAATGGGCAGGCCGCGATCGACTCCACTGGCGCCGACCCGTTCGGGTCAGGGCAAATCGCGATCTGGTACAGCCATACCTGGTTTATGTCGGAGGGATTGAACGAACTGCCCTTCGCATATGACATTGCTCCGTTGTTCTACAACCAGGACAGTGAACGCATCGCTCGCATCCATGCCGATTTGTTCACCATGTCCAAGAACGCCAAGAACAAGGACGCGGCCTGGGAGGTGATGAAGTGGCTCGTGGCTCCCGAACAGATTGTGGATGTGTGCAAAATCTATGGTTGTCTGCCGGCGCGCAAATCCACCGAAGAAGCGTATTTGAATTTCCTGAAAGAACGTTACCCCAACATTGACCACGGTGTGATCTTCAAAGCCATCGATTACCTTGACAGTCCACATCACGAAGGCTGGGTGCCCGAATGGGGCAAAGTAAATGATACGTTGAACAATGTTCTAACGATTCTATACACAGACCCGGAAGCCGATGTGCAAGCTGTGATGGAGCAAGGTAATGAGGATTTGCAGAAGATCCTCGATGAATACTGGGCGAGTCATTAATCCATGAGCTAAGGTCTTAGCCACTCAGACACAGAGACGCTGAGATTCTTCTTTATCTTTTCTCCGTGTTCTCTGCATACGGAGTCCGAAGTCTTTGCGGAGCACCCCTGTGGGGGCCCGACTTCGGCGTTTCCAAAATCAGGAGACTTTGGACTCCAAATCATTTTCATCCTCCGTGGTGAATTTCTGAAGCAATTATTCTGGAGATGCCATGTCCCTCCCATCATTCCGCAAGATGAGTCTTGCCCGCCGTGAAGCGCTGGCCGGGTACGCGTTCGTCGTGCCGTGGATCATCGGCTTCCTCATTTTTACGATCGGCCCCATGCTGGCCTCGCTGTATTTCTCCTTCACGAAATACAATATCATTGACCCGCCGCAATGGATTGGACTGGCAAACTATCAGAAAGCCTTTTCCGGGATCTGGGACGTCATCCGCACAGGCGACCCAAGGCAATTCAAAGACCCATTGTTTTGGAAAGCACTGCAAGTCACCATTTATTACGCCTCCATCGCACTTCCGCTCAATCTCGCTTTTTCATTTTTCCTGGCGGTCTTGCTCAATCAAAAGGTGCGCGGCATCAATATCTGGCGCACGATTTATTTCCTGCCATCCATTATCGCGGGAGTGGCGGTTACCTTGCTATGGGTTCGCATCCTCAATCCCCGCGTCGGGGTTCTCAACCCGTTCCTCAAAGATGTGATCGGCATTCAGAATCCCCCGGGCTGGCTGGCCGACCCTGAATGGGCCATCCCGGCGCTCGTCATCATGAGTCTATGGAGTGTGGGCGGCTCGATGATCATTTATCTTGCTGGCTTGCAGGGTGTCCCGACAGATTTATACGACGCGGCGAAAGTGGATGGCGCCAACGCCTGGCAACGTTTCTGGAATGTGACCTTTCCCATGATGACACCTGTCATCTTCTACAACCTGGTACTGGGCATGATTGCCACGTTCCAATATTTCACTCAGGTCTATGTTGCCACCAGCAGTTCGCTCGGCGGTCTCGGAAGCCCGCAGCACGCCACACTTTTCTACAATGTATATCTGTATCAGAACGCATTCCGCTATTTCGATATGGGTTACGCCTCCACCCTGGCGTGGATACTCTTCATTATCGTTTTGATCCTCACCGCGCTGATCTTCCGCTCCTCTGACACGTGGGTTTATTACGAGGGTCAACTGAAGGGAAGGGGCTGAGTGAAAAAAGCATTGGATTTCCTCCTCTGGATCTTTAGATCCGCCTCCGGACATGAACTGCTCTTCAAGGGCATCACCACGCTGATACTCGCTTCAGGCTCGGTCCTCATTCTGATCCCGTTTTTATACATGATCAGTACCTCCCTGAAGGACCCTGCTCAAATACGCTCCGATTCGTCATCGCTCATCCCGCGCAAACCGAAAATGGTGGAAGTCAATGGCAATCTCGAGCCGCTTTATGAAGTGACACTTGATGGCGTAACGCGCGAAATGGCTCTTGTCAAGAAAATCCCTGATGGCCTGGGGCAGTTTGTCGATCCCGCGCGAACCGACGTGATCCACGAGTTGAAAATCAATGAACAGAAACAGCTCTATCGCTGGGATGTCCACTGGGAGAATTATCCTGAAGCGATCGGTGCCATGCCGTTCTGGCGTTATCTTGGCAATACACTCATTGTTACCTTTGTTGGCATGGCTGGCATGTTGTTCTCCTGTTCCCTGGTGGCCTATGGGTTTTCACGTTTCCGGGCGCGCTGGTTGAATATACTGTTCCTGCTCCTGCTCTCGACCATTATGTTACCGAGCCAGGTAAGGTTGATTCCTGTATATATTCTCTTCCAAAAACTCGGATGGATAAATACATTATTGCCGCTGATCGTGCCGCAATTCTTCGCGAACGCCTATGACGTATTCCTGCTCAGGCAGTTCTTTATGACCATCCCGCTCGAACTCGATGATGCCGCAAAGATAGATGGCGCGAATCCACTGCAAACTTTGCTTTATGTCATTTTGCCGCAGGCAAGACCTGCCCTCGTATCTGTTGGCATCTTCCACTTCCTCTACGCATGGAATGATTTCTACGAACCGCTCATTTTCCTGCATACACGCGAAAACTGGACTCTCGCGGTCGGCCTTCAAACCTTCGATGCGATCTACACAGTCAACACTCACCTCATAATGGCTGTATCTGTTCTTATGATCGTCCCGCCCATTTTGCTGTTCTTCTTCAGCCAGCGTATCTTTACACAAGGTGTGGTCTTCACTGGAATCAAAGGATAAACAAAACGATGTATCACCGCACTCGCTGGACGCCCGAAAAGATCAAACAACGGCTTGAACTGATCGCTCCATTGGTATATCGCAAACACAAGGCGCTGTCATCCTTTCGTTATCGTGAATTGGGCGGACCACTCGCGCCACCACCTGTCGGAAAGGATGTGGACGACTCCGGCTGGCAGGAAGTCAATGCGCACGAATATTGGGGCTCCTGGATGCAGGACTTTATCTTGAGAACAACCTTTGTTATTCCCGATGAGTGGGATAAAGCACAGCCCATCGCGCTGTACTTACCGTTGGGGGAGGCGGGCGATTTCAGTCATCCGGAAGCGCTAGCATACATTGACGGCGAACCCTACGCCGCCTGCG
>DATDRD010000560.1:0-7162 GCA_035291925.1 Anaerolineales bacterium | reverse complement strand
GCACGATGTTAAACAATATCTTTCCGATGGCTTTGGCGAATGGAGTGATCCGTTCCCTGCTTGGCACGATCCGTATTCCTGAGGCCAAAGGCACACAGGATTATTTCGGCTTTAATTACTATACAAGAAACCATGTTACGTTTGATCTGCGAAAGCCTGAGACAATGTTCAGCCATGCTTTCTTCGCAAAAGATGCCGATCTAAGTGACCACGCGTTTCTCGCCAATGAGCCGGATGGGATGTTCGAAGGTCTGAAATGGATCGTTCGAACTTTTCCAAACCTGCCCATCATCGTCAGTGAAAACGGCATAGCGGATGCGAATGACCAACTGCGCCCGCGCTACCTCGCGCAACACGTTCACCAAATGTGGAGGGCGGTGAACTTCAACTGGCCGATCAAGGGTTACTTTCACTGGACGCTTGTGGACAACTTCGAATGGGATCATGGCTGGGATCTGCGCTTCGGGTTGTGGGCATTGGATGAGAAAACGCAAAAGCGTACCAAACGCCCCGCGGCGGATCTGTATGCCGAGATTTGCAAAGAGAATGGACTTTCCTCCGAGATGGTGCAGAAGTATTGTCCTGAGGTGTTTGATAAATTATTTCCGGTTTAGACGATGAGCAATGATCAAGGCGAGCAAAGGAGAGCAGCCATGGATTCCAAAGCCCAACTCACAGGTTTGAACGAATTGTTGTCCGTCATCTATGGCAGCGAGATGCCATTGACAGCGTTGTTCCATGAACTTGGATTTGAACAATCGCAAATCGAACGATTGCGAGACCATCACCTTGAATCTGTTGTCCCTCAATTTTTGGAAGTCATCCATAAGCGGCTCACAAGTGATTCGGGCAAGGATACATATTATGAAATTCTGAGCCGCTGCTATGGATTGGATGGCGAACCTCGTGCACAACTTTCGGCAATTGCCGGGATGCACGGTTTAAGTCCTGAATATCTGCGCCCATTGTTCGAAGAGATCATTCAAAGATGCCAGAGCAAAACATGGCAATCTGAGCTCAAGAAGACCCTGAAATATATTGTTATCACCCAGTTGAGAAAGATGAATGAACGTCCCATGCGTGAGCATGTTGCCGAAAAATTGGAGCGCTTAACAAACTTGCGCGGCGCGGCAGATGAGGCCAGATTGAATTACGAAGCCAAACGCGCGGAAATCCTAAAACAGATCCAGGCTGAACTGGATGCGCTCGATTCAGAATACAAGCCTGTGCTGGAAGCCGCGGATGAGAATATCGCTGCCCTGGAAAATGAGATCAAAACCGACGTGCTCTTATATGGCGAAAGTATCTCCGGCGGGATGTATCGCGCCTCTTTTACACAGGGACGCGTCTCCTGGGACAACGGCGGCATGGCAAAATACGCGGCTTTGCATCCGGATGTGCTTCAATTCCGCAAGCAGGGACAACCCATAGTCTCTTTACGCGTGGTGACTAAAAATTGAACCTGCCTCCCGATTTCACCCGCACTATTGAAAGCACTTTTGGCAATGAGGGCAGACAACTGATTGCCGATCTCCCAGCGCTGATCGATGAGTGTTCACAACGCTGGGGTTTGACGGATGTTCAGCCTGTCCCAAATCTTTCATACAACTTTGTGGCTTTTGCAAAACGCAGTGATGATAAAGTGGTATTAAAAATTGGTGTGCCGAACCGCGAGTTGACCAGCGAAATGGCAGCGCTGCGTCTCTTCAATGGTGAGGGTGCATGCCGTCTAATTGATTATGATGAACAAAAAGGATTTCTGTTGCTCGAGCGTTTGCAGCCCGGTGTGATGCTGTCAACAATGGAAGATGACGAAGAGGCGACACACATCGCGGCGGAGGTGATGTCCAAAATCTGGAGGTCTGGTCTCGACCAAATAGATACGAGACTCTTCGGTCGCAAAGAACGCTCTCTCAGAGTGACATACAATAAGTTCATTCAACTTTCAGACTGGTTCGATGGATTGAAGCGGTTGCGCGTTTTGTTCAATGGCGGGACTGGGCCATTGAATGAGAAGCTGGTTGATAGAGTAGAACAATCAGTAAAGGATTTCTTCAAAGAGAATCACAAGCCTGTGCTTATGCATGGAGATTTTCATCATTTCAACATTTTGTCTTCAGAGCGCGGCTGGCTGGTGATCGACCCAAAGGGAGTCATCGGTCCCGCGGCCTATGAGGTGGGCCCGCTGTTGATAAACCCGTGGGGAGATTTGTTAAACGGGAACAACTACCGGCTTATGACAGAGAGGCGGATCGACATCCTGCACGAAAAACTGGGATTCGAGCGCGAACGAATCCGTGAATGGGGATTGGCACACGCGATCCTATCTGCCTGGTGGGGCATCGAAGACAACACGGGCTGGGAGAACGCAATGATTTTTGCGGAGATGATTGGGCTTTAAAATGAAACAGCCTCTCGGGCGGGAGGCTGTCACCAAGGAACTATCGGCTACATACCAAGGATAACGAGCAGTCCGAAGACACCAGCCACGAGTGCCAACCCTGCGCCGACCTTCTTGAACATGTCAGTATTTAGGGCAGGCACAAAGGCGGCTAAACCATACCAGATGAAGAATAGCGCCGTACCCCATTCCATAATCGCATCCATTTGACAGTCTCCTTTTGATGAATTGATTTTGAGGCCCGCGACCTCTTATTTTATTAAACACAGACGGGTGATAGTCGTTGCGCGGGATTTCCAGCATGCGATCCTTTCCGCATGGCAGAGGGCAGAAAATCATACGGGCCGATTGCCAGTTTAAGTGCTACAGCCTCTCACACGAGAGGCTGTACTCTAAAAAGCAAAAGCAGCCTACCTGCCAATAAGGGTGAAGACCGCCACGCCGAGCGCCAGGATACCTATAAGGATTTCTGGAATGCCTGGTATAAATGTTGAAAGGCCGTAAAGAAGGAAAAACAATAGGGTGCACCAAGCAGCGAGCGAATTAGGCATGTTCATTTTACATTCTCCTTTAGCGAAACTGAGCATGAGGCTCCGCGAGCCTGCTGCTTAAAGGAACACAGAAGCGAATTGTGCGTTACGAAATCCATGACACTTTTGCCGGGGTGGGGTGCCCATCTAGGGGTGGTAGAATGGGTGACTATGGCAACGACCCTCCCCGCTGAATTTTCCATGCAGCGCCCGCATGTCTCTGACCATACCAGCCCGGTACGATGGATATGGTCGCACGCGCGCCGTCACACGTGGATCATCGTCATGATGATCGTCGGGGCCGTTGGCAATGCAGGCCTGGCGGCCGTGGTGCCCGTACTGACAGGCGATGCGTTCAACGCCATGCTCAAGCCTGTGCCGGATACCAGTGTGTTACTCCCGCTGGCATTGATCATCGGTATTTCACAGGTGATCCGCGGGGTTTTGCAACTGGGACGCAACTTCGGCGCTGAATTGCTTGCGCAAAAAATGGAACGCGCCGTTCGCGATGAGCTGTATCTCTCACTGCTTGCAAAAAGCATGACGTTTCATAACCTTCAGCCTGTGGGCGATACCATGGCGCGTTCCACGAACGACGTGCGCGAAGTCAATTACATGTTCAGCCCGGGCATCAACCTCGTCGTGGGTTCGCTTATTTTTTTACTGATGCCCATCTTCGTTGCCGGGCGCTACCATCCAGCGCTTGTCATCGTGCCGATCGTTTTCATCCTGCTTTATTTCATTTTTCTCCTTCGTTATCTAAAAACTCTTGCCCCCATCACCGATGAGGTGCGCTCCACTTTCGGGGAGATGAACACCCATCTTTCTGAATCGCTGGATGGTGTGGAAGTGGTGAAGGGCGCTTCGCAGGAGAACGCGGAGGTGGACCGTTTTGTGATGAACGCCAGCCGCGTGCGCGATGCGTTTGTGAAACAGGGTGATCTCGAAGGGCGTTACGTGGCGATGCTTCTGCTCGGTTCAGCCTACGCCTTTGGCCTGTTCCATGCACTTATGCTATTCCGCAGCGGACAGCTTGACCTGGGCGCGGTGGTGGCTTACTTTGGCCTGCTCCGTTTGCTCGAGTTCCCCACGTTCGTTTCCACGTTCGCATATTCCCAGATCTCGCTGGGAATTTCAAGTGCGCGCCGCATTTTGGATCTGATCAACCGTGAGACGGATCTCGACCAGAACGCGCAAGGCTATGCGGATGCGATGAAAGGTGAAGTGGAATTTCGGAATGTGAGTTTTAACTACGCGCTGAGCGGAGCGAGCAATGGCGAGCATAGACGAAGCGCGGGGATGGATGTTGCCCGCCCTTCGTCTGCGGATTTTGCAAAAAGCGCTTCATCCTCCGCTCAGGACGAGGTTTTGCAGAATATTTCATTCAAGGTCAAACCCGGGCGGACCGTTGCCATTGTGGGACAAACCGGCTCAGGGAAAACATCCCTGGTCAAGCTCATCAACCGGACCTACGATATATCACAGGGACAAGTCCTTGTGGATGGTATGGATGTGCGCGACTGGAATCTCGCCGCGCTCCGTTCGCAGATCTCGATGATCGAGCAGGATATCTTTCTGTTCTCACGCTCCGTAAGCGAGAACATCGCGTTCGGAAAACCCGAATCAACCCAGAGTGAAGTTGAAGCGGCAGCTGAGTCCGCTCAGGCGGATGATTTCATCCATTCCTTTGATAAGGGATACGAAACAGTCGTCGGCGAGCGCGGTGTTACGCTATCCGGTGGGCAGCGCCAGCGATTGGCACTGGCACGCGCTTTCCTGACTGATCCGCATATTTTGATTTTGGATGATTCCACATCTGCAATTGACTCGGCTACTGAAGACAAGATCCAGCGCGCCATCTCCAACGCGGCGCGCGGCCGGACAACTTTTATCATCACGCATCGCCTATCTCAAATCCGCTGGGCAGATTTGATCATCGTGCTGCGCAAAGGCCGCATTGCTGCGATCGGTACACATGACGAGTTGATGAAGACCTCCGACGCGTATTCGAGGATATTTAGAGAATAGGAAGTGTCATTGCGAGACTCCGCTGGTCGAGTAGCCCGCAGGGCATATCGAGACCGAGGGGTCGAAGCAATCTCAAGTGACCTGCAAGTATGAGATGCTTCGTCGCCTGCGCTTCGTCTTCGCTGGGCTCCGCTCGGCGCGAGGCTCCTTGCAACACTTGCACCTGCATGCACACTTGCCCCGGGGGCAAGTGCCGGGGAGTGCAGGTGTGACTACATGAAAGAGAATTATGGGATTCTTTGCCGGACTAAACGACGAAAAGTACGACCGCCAGTACACCGACCGTGAACTGATGCGTCGCATTATCACTTTTTTCAAACTGCAGACCAAAAGGCTTGTGTTGGTAACGGTGCTTGTGATTGTTCTGGCCGGCATTGGCGCGTCACTGCCGGTTGTCGTCGCGCGTATGGTGGACTTGCTCAAGGAGCGACCTTCTGTACAAGCCATCAGCCTGGTCAGCCTGGCTGTCCTGCTGATCGGCATTGGCTTGTGGGGATTGAACTGGGCGCGGCGCAGTCTCGTTGTGCGGGCGGTGGGAGATGTGGTGCTCGATTTACGCACGCGCGCCTTCCGTGCCGCCGCAGAACACGACCTTTCCTTCTATGACCAATTTTCCTCCGGGCGCATCGTCTCACGCATCACATCCGACACAAATGACTTCGGCCAACTGGTTGTGATCGTTACTGATGTGGGCGCGCAGATTATTCAGGCCATCATACTGGGTGTTGTATTGTTCCGCACCGAATGGCGCCTGGCCTTACTGCTTGTGTCCTTTTTGCCCGTCATCTTTGCGATTGCGGCAGGCTTCCGTGTCCTTGCCCGCCGCGTGACCCGACGCGGCATGAAGGCCATGGCAAACGTCAATGCCGCGATCAAAGAGACCATCAGCGGCATCTCCATTGCCAAGAACTTCCGTCAGGAAGAAAGCATCTTTAGATCATTCGATGAATCGAACCAGCAATCGTATCAGGTCAACATTCAACGCGGCTTTGTGCTCTCGCTGGTTTTCCCCACGCTTAATGCCCTGGGCGGCATCTTTGTTGCCATCCTCATCTATGTGGGCGGCCTGAGCGCGGCGCAGGGCATTGTCTCCATCGGCGCATGGTACCTGTTCATCATGAGCCTCGACCAGTTCTTCTTCCCCGTACTAAACCTTTCCGCGTTTTGGGCGCAGATCCAGGCAGGGCTTTCCGCTGCCGAACGCGCTTTTGCCCTCATCGATGCGGACCCCAACGTCGTTCAAATTGATAATCAAGCTGTGCCTGCATTAAAGGGCAAGATTCATTTCGACGATCTGTCTTTTCGCTATACGGATAACGAACCGATTCTGATTCACTTCAACCTGCTCGTACAGCCCGGAGAGACTCTCGCCCTGGTCGGGCACACCGGGGCGGGGAAATCGTCCATTGCGAAGTTGATCACGCGCTTTTACGAATATCAACAGGGACGTCTGCTCATCGATGAACATGATATCCGCACATTCGATGTGACACAGTATCGCCGTCAGTTGGGGATCGTCTCGCAGGTACCTTTCCTGTTTTCGGGAACTGTCGCGGATAACATCCGTTATGCCGCACCCGATGTTTCAGAGGGTGAGATATTGAGCATGGCGCGCAAGATTGGAGGCGGTGAATGGCTGGAAACACTTCCAAACGGAATCCAGACCGAAGTCGGGGAAAGAGGCGCACGGTTATCCATGGGGCAACGGCAACTGGTGGCGTTGATGCGAGTCCTGATGCAGAAGCCCGCCATCTTCATCCTGGATGAAGCCCCTGCCAGCATTGACCCGTTCACCGAATGGCAGATCCAGCAGGCGCTCAATTTGATCCTGAAATACTCGACGAGCATACTGATCGCGCATCGGCTATCCACCGTGAAGGCGGCGGACCGGATCGTCGTCATGGAAAAGGGACGAATCATCGAGGAGGGGGATCATGATGGTCTGTTGAATCAAGGCGGCCACTACGCCACATTGTATAACACGTATTTCAGGCACCAGTCCCTGGATTACAGACCGCCCGGGCTGGATGAACTGCTTGCAGTTAAACTTGGCTCGACGTTTGAGCCGGATAGAAAGGAAAATGATTGATGGTATGAGGTCGTCTCCCTGGAGCAGGCCCTTTGTTTCACTTTTTATGGTGAGACAGTGAAGCTCATTGCACTGCTCCAGGGACCATAGCCCACGGCGTTCCAGGTCTGGATC
>DATDRD010000559.1:0-2444 GCA_035291925.1 Anaerolineales bacterium | reverse complement strand
TCGGCGTTCGTGCACTGGCGCTCGAGCGAGTTCCCGCAGGTACGCCGGACTCTGTTCGGGCTTGGAATGCTGCTCGTTGCACAGCTCGGGCTTTTCATTCTGACCGGGATCGGCAGCCAGGGATTCATCAACCTTCCGCTTGTTCTGCCTCCACTGGACCGGGCACTCACACTTTTTTCTCTCGTTTGGATGATCTGGCTATGGGCCTTCCCCGAACCCAGCCGCGCGGCGGACGCGGCAACCTGGCTGTTCACCTTGCTGGTCGCGGCGGCATTTGCTCTCAGCCTTGCGGCTTATTCTGTGGAGCCAACCTTCACCTCCTACAATTTGACAACTCAGGACAGTTTCTGGCAGCTGGGAAGCATCGGTTTTGCCGTCTTTGGCTTGTTCCTTTTGCTGATACGCCACCCAAACGGATGGGGATACGGCATGGCAGTGTTCCTGCTGGCTTTTGCAGGTCATTTGCTCTACATGATGATCGGGCGTATCGAGGGAAACTTCCCCGGCGCGGTGCGGCTGGCCTACATGGCGGCGTATCCCATCCTGATGACCCTGCCGCAGCGCTTCCCCGCGCCCACGAGCAGGTTGACAACCGTTAAGCAACAGGATGCTCCTGTTGGGGAACGCCGCCGCTACAGCACAGACCCGAAGACTTTTCATGCGCTTCTCGCACTGGCAGGCGAATCCAGTTCTGATAAATTGAGCCAGGCGATCACACGCGCCATCGCACAGACCATGCTGGCTGACCTGTGCTTCCTTATTTATTTAACGGACAACAAAAACCAGATGCAAATCGCCAGCGGATACGACCTGATCCGCGAGGAGAATCTCGAGGCCGGGAGCCTGACCAAAAGCCTGGTCCCCATGCTCACCAACGCCATCCAACGCGGACGTCCGCTGAGACTGCCTTCGAGCAGTACATCTACTGACATCAAAGGGTTGAGCGATCTGCTCGGTCTCAACAGCCCGGGTCACCTGCTGAGCGTTCCGATTGTGACGCCCGAAAAAGACCCGCTTGGCGGCGTATTGTTGTTATCCCCATATTCCAACCGCTTGTGGAGCGCGGAGGACCAAGCTTTCCTTACAAATATTGCCATCTCGCTTGTCCCCATCATCCAACGCGGCCAGAAGATGACCTCGCTTGAACAAAAGGGCGAGCAGACGAAACAAGCTTTGGATGTGGCACAGTCCCGCATCGAAGATCTGGAAAGACGAAACAATGACCTGCTCAAACAAATGGAGGTGGTCAGGGCAGACGCGCAGGAGGGCCTGGCAGGGGCTGAGAACCTCGCGGCTCTCACCAAAATGCAGGAAGAGACGCAAAAGGCCATTGAACGCCTGAAGCAGGAGAACGAGGAATTACGCGCTTCAAAGGGCCTCAAGAAAGGGTCATCTGCTGCGAGTTCGAAGCAAATCGAAGGCGAATTACGCCTGACACTTGAGGAAGTGGCCCGTCTGCAAAATCAACTCGCCGAAGCGAACATGCGGATCATCGAAGCCGAAAAAGGGAAGGCCTCCACCCATTCGACCGAACAGGCGGAAGTGGTCGCATCCATCTCGCAGGAACTCCGCCAGCCGATGTCTTCCATTGTTGGATACACCGATCTGCTCCTGGGCGAGTCTGTGGGGATCCTCGGCGCGCTGCAACGCAAATTCGTCGAACGCATCAAAGCCTCCACTGAACGCATCGGCAATTTGATTGACGATTTAATCCAGGTGACAACGCTCGAAACGGGACTCAATGAACTCAAGCCCGAACCTGTGGATCTGAACCTGATCATTGACAACGCCATGTCCTACACGAGCAGCCAGGTGCGCGAGAAGAATATCTCATTGCATCTCGACCTGCCAAAGAATGTGGCCCCCATCTATGCCGACCGTGAAGCCCTGCAGCAGATTTTGATCCACCTCCTTCAAAACGCGGGAGCAGCCACCCCGCTGGAAGGAACCGTGCGTTTACGCGTCCAGACCAAAGCGGAAGACGGCAGGGAATATGTCCTGATCCAGGTCAGTGACACGGGCGGAGGCATCCCCTCGGAAGACCTGCCGCGCGTGTTCACCCGTTTATATCGTGCGGATAATGTTCTCATCCAGGGCGTGGGCGATACGGGCGTGGGGCTTTCCATTGCGAAGACCCTGACCGAAGCGCAAAAGGGACGCATCTGGGTCGAGAGTGAAGCGGGTGTAGGTTCCACGTTCAGCGTGCTTCTGCCGATTGCCAAGAATCTGCCCACTACTGAAACGGAGAAGTGATTATGCAGTCCATGCGCCAATTGGGCATCGGTGTCATCATTGCAATTGTTTCCGTCATCCTGGTGGTTGGGGGCATTCTGCTATCGCTGGCTGAAACATTGCCGCCTCCATCCACACCAACCCAAATCCCTCCGACATTACCGCTGGAGTTCCCCACACCGACAGCAACGGCAGCGCCCATCATCAGTGAA
>DATDRD010000558.1:0-3178 GCA_035291925.1 Anaerolineales bacterium | reverse complement strand
TTGCTCGTGCCGCTCATGTCCTGCTCAGCGCGGCTGCCTGTCTACGTTGTGTTTGGCCTGGCCTTCTTCGGCGCGCGCGCAGGGACGGTCATCTGGGCTATGTACGCCTTGGGTATCATTGTCGCCATGCTGGCAGGCATGCTCTTCTCGCATACCATCCTCAAGCCCGATGTCTCGTCGGCCTTTGTTCTGGAACTTCCGCCATATCGTCAGCCCGCGGTCAAAAGTGTGCTTATCCACATGTGGGACAACACGCGCGAATTTGTCCGCAAGGCAGGAACAACGATCCTTTCAGTTGCAGTTGTCATGTGGCTGTTGCTTAACCTGCCGTGGGGGGTAACCAATCAACGCGATTCGTATTTCGGCAAAGTCAGCGGTGCGGTTGCTCCTGTTTTTGCCCCGTTGGGATTTGGTAACTGGGAAACGGGTGGTGCACTGGTGGCAGGTTTCATGGCCAAGGAGATCGTGGTCAGCACCATGAGCCAGATCTACCTCGGCGGTGAAGATGCGCAGCCGGTGGAACCTACTACCTTTGGCGAAAATTTGATGGGCATTGGAAGTGGTTTCATTAATGCTACAGTTGATTCAGGCAGGATATTATTCAGCATCATCCCTGGTGTCAACCTGGTCGATGAAGAAGCAGGAACTGAAGATACCGCCCTTAGTCTCGCCCTGCGCGAACGTTTCAACTCTTTGAGCGCGGTTGCCTTGCTCGTCTTCGTGCTGCTGTATGTGCCATGCGTAGCGACATTGGGCGCCATCAAGCATGAATTTGGAACTTCGTGGGCAATCACCTCCGCAGTCTATCAAACAGCAGTGGCATGGCTGGCCGCATTCATCATCTTTCAAGGTGGCAGGCTGCTGGGGTTTGGGTAAAGGCCTTTATGTTGACGCAACTGGTTGCTCTGCTTGAAAATAAAGGAAATGGCTTAAGCCTTTCGGAGATCAGCCGCGCCATGAACGCCCAACCCTCGGCAGTGATGCGCATGATCGGGCTTCTCGTTCAAAAAGGAAAGTTGATCGAGATCGGGCCGGATGGCAAGTGTTGCACATCTTGTGGGTTACAATCGGAATGCAACCTGCTGGCCGCGCGCGGCAAGCGGTATATGGTATGTAGTCGATGAAAGGATGATCTTATGCGTTTACAGGATAAAAAGATTGCAATTTTCGTCGCCGAAGGTGTCGAAGACCTTGAATATTACGTTCCGCTCATGCGATTGCAGGAGGAAGGCGCGCAGGTCCTCACTGCGGGGCTCGATATGAAATCTGTGCACGGCAAAAATGGTTTAAAAATCACCCCTGATACTCTCATTGAATCCCTCAGAGCCGATGATCTGTTTGCGCTTATCATTCCGGGTGGCTGGGCGCCCGATAAATTACGCCGCCACAAGGCAGTGACCGATCTGGTCCGTCAAATGGATCTGGCCGATAGGCCCATCGGTATTATTTGCCATGGTGGTCTGGTCGCGATCTCGGCAGGTATCGTTAAAGGCTGCCGCGCCACAGGTTCGCTCGGCATCAAGGATGACCTGGTCAATGCCGGTGCGACCTGGGTGGACGAAGCAGCCTTCCGCGAAGAGAATCTAGTCTGGGGCCGGGTTGTGGCTGATATCCCTGCCTTTTGTCGGGAATTGATCAGTCTGCTCGTAGAAAACTGAAAAAAAGACTGCAAGGACAATCAGTTGGTCCTCACGGTCTATTTCAATTCTTTGGTATTTCCCTACGGTATCCAATTCGATAATACGTTCACAACCATATCTGGATTCTCCGGATCGTTCGTCTTCAGATGGACTGCGAAGTTATGCGGGCCGTCCATGCCCTCGTGCATCATGAACACGCCGGATTCAAGAACCGTGCTCTCACCGGGCTTGAGAACCATCGAACCGATGGTGAGTTCCGGCGGTCAGCATCCCTCCACGACTTCGATGTATGGTTGTTCCTTGAAGCGCAATGTGCCGCTCCCGGTATTAGTGACTTTGATGGCAAAGGTTTTATTGACACCGAATTTCACATCGCCGTAGTCAATCTTTTGCTGATCCACTGCGATGGATGCGGTCCCGCCCCCATCACCGCCACTTCGATTGGCGAAGAGGACTGCGGCGACAATCAGCAACACTCCTCCAAATACAAGCCACGGCCAGGGAAAAGTATTCCTATATTTTTGTCTCTTACGTTTTTTGCTCATTGAGTTGCTCCTTGATAAATAAATTGAAAAGAGTATAGATAAGCAATCAAATCCCATATTTGTTCTTCTGTGAAAATCGAACCCCACATGGGCATGCCTGTGCCCATGCCGCCGCGCAGGATTTTTCCCTGCAATAGCGCAGGACTTGCCCCGAGCATTCGTTTCGAGTCCGTGAAATCCACAGGCGTTTGCATCGCCATCTCAGCCGCGCCCGTCATGTTATGCATGGATGATTCTCCCGCTTCGGCGAGATCATCCGCGAAGACTCCATCGCCCGCGCCGTTCTCACCGTGACAGGCGGCGCAGTTCTGTGCATAAAGCTGGCTTCCGTTGGCGAGTGCCTCGGGCGTGGTGTTCGATTCCCAGATGTAACTTACGACATCCCATTTCTCAGAATCACTCAGATCCGTGGAATTCAGATTTTCATATAGTTGATAAGGAGAATTTGCGCGATAAAAATGGGGATTGGCATATTGGGAGATTGGTAAATTGGCGGCGAGTTGCTGACCGCTGATTGCTGACGGCTGAGTCTCTGGAATAACCGGCGCGGCGTGAGTTGCATCAATATCGAGGCCGAGAGAAACATACAGAGGAGCTCCGTCGGCTTTACTCAGGACAGGCTCAGGATCCGAACCGCTGACTTCAATCGTCCCGCGCATCCGCCAATGATTGACTCCACACCAGCGCGTGCAGAAAAATGTGTAAATGCCCGGCTTGTCAAAAGTCAATTTGATATCGGTCACCTTACCAGGCTCAATATCTACTGCATCCATCTGCATCTGACCTACTGCAAATCCGTGAAGGACATCATCGGATGTGAGACGCAGAGGAAGCGGTTTGCCGACTTCCGCTTGAATGACATCCGGACTCCAGCCGCCGTCCTCCGCCATTTGCGCGTGGATAAGGGGTGTGCGCGTCCAAAAGAAAAGCGGCGCTCCAATCGCTCCCAAAGTTGCTGCCACTATCAAAATGCGTGAGAGGAGTTCCGGGCGT
>DATDRD010000557.1:0-7972 GCA_035291925.1 Anaerolineales bacterium | reverse complement strand
GGACAGGAGAACTGGGTCAAGCTGCCCGTGGAGGATTTCACTCAATGGATCTACGCGCAGGCGTCGGCTTTGGAAATGAACGTGGATCAATTCAAAGTGGATTTGAACCGCGCAGACACCGTCGCCAGGATCCAGCAGGCCTGGGAAGATGGCCAGAAGATGGGTTTGCCGGGCACGCCGCTTATCCTCATCAACGGGCAGATCTACGCCGGGCCGCGTGATTACAGTAGTCTAAATGACATCCTTCAATTGATCCTGCTCGGGAAACGACAATTTACATCCTGTCCACTCGTTACAGTTCAAAGGAACAGACAATATTTTGCCGCCCTGCACACGGAAAAGGGCGATATCCTGATCCAACTGTTTGCAGATAAAGCGCCCATTACGGTCAATTCGTTTCTGTTTCTTGCACGCCAGGGCTGGTACGATGACATCACATTCCACCGCGTCATCCCTGATCTCTTCGCGCAGACAGGCGACCCAAGCGGGACAGGGAAGGGCAATCCCGGTTATTACATCATCACTGAGTTTGATCCAACACTGAAGTTCAATAAGCCCGGAAGGGTTGCCATGGTCAACTCGGGCCCGGACACGAGTGGAAGTCAGTTCTTTATTACCTTTGCGCCCGCCGCGCAGTATGACGGTCAATACACAATTTTTGGAGAAGTGCTAAGCGGCATGGAAGTACTTGAGGCGCTGACGCCTCGCGATGCACAGCCAGGGACTGAAACACCACCCGGCGATAAATTATTGAGCGTGACAATTGAAGAGAAATAAATTAAGATAACCTTATGCCCTTAACTCACCCATCGTCCATTGCGAGTGACGGCGATCTTGCCCAACTCGTCGGGTTGCGCCACAAACACTTCATCCTCACACTGCAAGCCGGCGCGAAATTTGAAACGCATCGCGGCATCCTTCAACACGATGACTTGATCGGTAAACCCTGGGGGACACAGGTTTTCAGTCATATGGGTTCGCCATTTTTCCTATTGCAGCCCTCTCTCGCCGACCTGCTCACAGAACTGCCGCGCACCACGCAGATCCTTTATCCCAAAGATATCGGCTTCATTCTCGTCACAATGGGCGTAGGCCCCGGTCAAAAAGTGATGGAAGCAGGCACCGGCTCCGGCTCGATGACCACTGCGCTGGCTTACGCGGTCGGGCCTGAGGGACGCGTCATCTCTTATGAAGTCAAGCAGGATGTGCAGAATCTGGCGCGCAAAAACCTGACCCGCTTCGGACTCGATTCACGCGTGGACTTCAAGCTGCGCGACATTGCCGAAGGCTTCGATGAAACCGATGCCGACTCCTTCTTCCTCGATGTGCCGAATCCGTATGACTACATCGCACAGGTGCGGGCCGCGCTCAAGCCCGGTGGGTTCCTGTGTTGTCTGATCCCAACCTTCAACCAGGTGGAAAAAACCCTGCAGGCATTGCGTCAGGACAAATTTGCGTTCGTGGAGGTATGTGAGCTCCTGCTGCGATATTACAAACCCGAGCCCTCGCGCATCCGCCCCACGGATCGAATGGTTGCGCATACGGGATTCCTGGTTTTTGGCAGGAGGATCGAGCCAGGTGAAGATCCGCGCGGAAAAGAGTTATCCAAAGAGGCGGGCATGGATGGTAATCAGGAGCAAATTTAATGCGCCGCTTGTTCCGCCGCCATATTCGTAAAACACTGGCTCACGATGTTTCGCCCATTTTGCAGGAAGCAAACTTCGTCTTCGAGAAGGGCGAATATGGACGCGCCGCGGAACTCTTCGAGCGCATTGCTCAAACCGCCGATGCACGCGGCGGGCGGCGCGCTCCACTCTTTCACCTCCAGGCGGGACGCGCACGCATCCTGGCCGGGCAGACTTCACTGGGAATGCCATCTCTCAAACGCGGACTTGAATTACTCGCGCAACGCGGGCAATTCCCGCGCCTGCGTGGAGCAGGGAGGCGCGTTATTGCAGAGCTCAATGAACGCGGGCTGCAGAACGAAGCCTCCGAAATGGAAACATGGCTGAAATCTGTCTTACCATCTATGCCTTCTTTTGATGTGTCTGAAATGCCATCGAAAAAAACTGTTCTTCCAACGCATTGTCCCTCCTGCGGCGCGGCAACACGACCGGATGAAGTTGTATGGCTGGATGAAGTCACTGCCGAGTGTGCGTACTGTGGAAGCCCCTTAAGAGCAGAAACTTAACCACTGAGACACGGAGTCACTGAGACCCTTTAATAATTTCCCCGTGTTCCCAGTGTCTCAGTGGTAAAAATGAAACTCACCGAAGAATATATCTCGCAACGCTTACAAGAAGCCATCGAATCATTAGGCACATCATCTGATGGTTTTTCAGAAGTGGAGTTGAATGAAGAAACGCGTCTTAAGTGTGCAGCGGTGCTTGTCCCACTCGTGTGGCACGCTGACGAGTGGCATTTGCTGTTCACGCGTCGCACGGATAGTGTTGAATCGCATAAGGGACAGGTCTCGTTCCCCGGCGGCGCGTGCGATGAAGGGGAGAAGACGCCTGAAGAAACCGCTTTGCGCGAAGCAGAAGAGGAGATCGGCATTCAGCCAAATGACATAAAGGTACTGGGCAGGTTGGCCAATCTCGTGACCATCACTTATTTCCGCGTGACACCTGTCGTTGGCGTGCTACGGTGGCCCGCTGTTTTCCGTGTGGGAGGACATGAAGTGGCGCGCGTCTTCACGATACCGCTTGCCTGGCTGGCAAACCCGTCCAACCGGTGGCAGTTCGAACTTCCGGGCACGAGGCGCAGCCTCATCGCTTTTCATCCCTATGATGGCGAATTGCTGTGGGGCGCGACGGCGCGCATGACGGTCGATTTTCTGACTGTGCTGGGGCTATGATTTTTTTTTACGGTGAGAGCACTTCAAAAATCACGGCTTGATCATCGCGATAGACTTCTTTCAATCCAGGGTCTTCAGCAGCGATTTGCAGGAAATCTCCGTGGTTTAGATCGGTGTGAATGTACCGGGAGGCAAATGTGGTGGCAATAATATGTGATGGATTTTCCACATCACCCTGAGTGATCTCCACCCACAGATCATAGAGGTCAGAGTCATACAGCTGCAAATAAGTGGGGTCAAGACCGACGAGATAAGTGTTGTGCGTGTTGTAAAAGAACAGACGCGGAAAGTCATCCCAATCCGTCTGGAAGACGCGCGAACCCGCCGGAGTATGATTCTCCAACCATGCGGATGCATTTGCGTACAAGCCATAGGGCTTTGACCCGTCTATCGCTGCGCGCGCAGGGAAAACTGACCGGGCAATACTGAGGGCGACCGCCAGCGAGAGCAGGATCACGGGAAAGTCAGCCCGCAGTGGGAATGCACGGCGGGTGGAATTGGCTGCTTGAACGGTATCAGGCTCGGGGCTGAAAAGAGGCGCCCATGCAAACGCCGCGAAGATCAGAGCAAACGGAGGAAAGTATTCCACAAAGCGACGCGCCTGAAAGAGCATGAGTCCAAAAAGCAGGGAAACGAACAGACCCAGCGCGCTGCGCGAGTCCATTTTACGGCCGGAGAGTCCCAGGGCGAGCGTGCCACTGGCAAACGCAATGAGCGCTGGAAGTGAGTTGTCCAATAGTTGTTTTGTATCGTAGGGATACCACTCGTTGCCAACCCGCACGGAGGTGGCATCCGTAAGTTTTGGCAGCATATGATGGTAGGAAAAGATCAAATTATCCGGGAAATATGGATTAATGATCATCCCCAAAATAATTCCACCGGAGATGTAAAGTAAAGGACGAAATTCAAACCGGCGTTCCGTAAGCGCGACCGCCAGGAAATGCAGGACCGCCAGCGCGAGCAGTAGGGGAAAGGCATCGTACATCCAAACATAGACAAACGCAAGGATCGCCAGATGCCTGTGTTTGCCTTCCAGAAGCCACGTAAATGCAAGAGCCAGAACAGCAAGTGAAAGCGACTGGGCGCGTGTGATGCTCATGCGATAGAGAAACGCATCGGAAATACCCAATAGTGCCAGCGCCCACAACCACGCGAACGGAACGCGTTGGCGATGGAACAGGTACCACACGGCCAGGAACGCCAGACTGGCAAAGGTGACTGCCGCCCATTTTGCGCCGATACGCAGATCGCCAAATGTGAACGGGATCAGGGCGACATGAAAAAGAAAGTGATGATCGTAGAATTCGCGCTCAT
The DNA here is from genome assembly GCA_035291925.1 of Anaerolineales bacterium. GTDB lineage: Bacteria > Chloroflexota > Anaerolineae > Anaerolineales > Villigracilaceae > Defluviilinea. Next base: position 3,801 of record DATDRD010000557.1, on the reverse strand, counting down.
TAAGGATGCTCAGCGGCAGGAAGACAAAGTCCGGCTTGAGTCCTTCGGTCCGCATGAGCCAGGCGAGTTTGATATGGTAGAAGCCATCGTTATCGGGCATGTCAGGCGTGGCAAACTGGATGAGTGCCATGCCCAAAAAGAATAAGAGAAAAAGTGCGAGTGGAAGTAGTCGTTTTTGCATGAATGCATTCTGCCGCTTATGATTAGCAGATAGTCTGGAGGCTTTCAATTCTCCAGACTATCTCTTTGGTTGTCAGGCTGCAATGCCTGGGAGTTTATCCGCCATTGTCATTGCCACCGCCGCCATTGTCGTTATCGCCACCACCGCCGTTGTCATTGCCGCCGCCATTGTCATTTCCACCAGTGCTGGAATTATCGTCATTGGAGTTGGCAGCGTTGCTGTTATCGTCGTTGGAATTTGCATCGTTACCGTTATCGTCGTTGACGTTGGCATCATTCGAGTTGGCAGCGTTGCTGTTATCATCATTGGAATTTGCATCATTACCGTTGTCGTCATTGGCGTTGGCATCATTTGAGTTGGCGGTGTTGCCGTTGTCGTCATTGGCATTGGCATCATTTGAGTTGGCGGCATTGCCGTTGTCGTCATTGGCATCGTTGGAATTAGCGTTATTACTGTTGTCATCGCCAAATTGGGGCAGCGTGGATAAATCCTCCGTGCTGGGTGTCTCTACACGGGATACAGTGAAGGAACCGTCCGAATTGACGACACCCTCCACTTTAACTCGATCACCGGCGTTAAATGGACCGTCGCGCACGACAGCAGGATCCACAGTAACCGTCTGACCGTTGATAACCCACTGATCACCGGCAATACTTTCCACCATCCCTGTGAAAGCAACAGGTATTGCCTCCACTTTTCCACCCCCGGTGTTGGGCGTGGCTGCCCCGCCACAGGCGCTGAGCAAAAGTGTGGAGACGGTCAGGACAAATAGGAGTAAACGAGCAGTTTTTTTCATCATATACCTCTTCATTGATTGGATTTCACCTATATGGTCGCTTTGTGCACTAAAAAGATACGGGGATGGAAAGGGAAATATATGTTGAGGTTTCATTTTGGCTTTTGGTATTCGGTGTGACCGGTATCATCCACCACCTCCAGGGTTTACATCGATCCTTCCCTGCAGAAAACAAAAACTCCCCGACCAAAATCGGGGAGTCTGCAATTGACGGGAGATTCACTCTTCGCCTTCTTCTTCCTTCTTGCCACGCTCCACAGCGAGTTCGGGCTCCGCTTCTGCCGGTGCAACTTCCACCCCAGGAACAGCGACGGGCTCTTCCTCCACCTTGGCAAACGTAGCTACAGCGACCATGGTTTCGGGGTCGGTAAGGATGCGGACTTTATCCGAAACATGAAGGTCCTTCACGCGCATGCCATCACCCGGACGGGCCAGGGCAGCAATATCCACTTCAATTTGTTGAGGCAGGTCTGTGGGAATACATTCCACTTCAAGCTCTTCGATGTTGCGAACCAGAACGGCGTTGAAATCCTTCACCGCAAGGGACACACCTGTGAAGTTCAAGCGAACACTTGCGCGGATCTTCTCGGTGAGAGACACGGCCATGAAGTCCACGTGCAGCAGGCGGTTCTTGATGTAATCGCGTTGCTTCTCACGAACCAGTGCCGGATACTCCGTGCCATCCACGTCAATCGTTACCAGGCTGGACAAAGTGAGTCTCCCCAAAGCCAGCGACGCGCTGTGGGCATCCAAAGAAATGTTGATGGGTTCGGTGCGGCGCCCATAGATCACCGCGGGCAATTTGCCGTCGCGGCGCATGGCTTTCACCTGCTTGCCAATCACATCACGCCTGGTAGCCTTTAATACAACTTTCTCCATCTTTACTCCTCGAGCGCCTCTCATCCCGCCGATGGCGGGATTACCTTCGCTCTTTGAACAGAATTTCTGCAAAGCGGCTCGCGTACACGTGCCGCATACATTCAAGAATTATTCTCTCCCGAACAAAGTCCTTCCGAGCAAAAGCATCAGGCCAGCGAACAGACCTCCGACCAGACCCGCGATCAAAGCGGATCGCGAATCCATCAGAGTCGTCACATCGCCATTTATGTTTTGCCCAAGAAGGAGGACTGTACGCGCATCCTGCACATGGATGTCGCGTCCCACCACCAAACCGGCAATGCCATGACGGACATCTGCGCTTCCCGCGATGATGGCGACTGTGTACCCGCTAACCGATGCCTTCTCTGCCTGGACCAATCCCGCTGCACTGCTCTGCAACAGGACTTCCCCCGCTTCCACCCTCGCCAACGCGGACTGGTGCGCGCTGACGTGATTTGCCTTCACATTGCCAGCCGCGCTCTGTTGAAGCTCGACTTCGTCCGCGTTGATGGTCCCAGCATCGGATTGATGCATCCGCACCAACTCCGCGTGAACGGACTGTACCTCCGCCTGCGAGAGGTTGGTCACCTGCGATTGATCCAATTCGGGGGGTTCTTCGGGTTCGATCATTTAATTCCTTGCATACCGCTTTCGCGGCATTGGCACACCGCCGAAGCGGTACTGGCGCAAAATCCGCCTCCAGCAGGAGGCGGAGAGTTCAACGGCTGGGATTTTACCACATATTCCCTTCGCTCAACTTGAAGATGGACGGTTTTTCCTCATCGCCTGCGCGACTCCCTGAGAAAGATCGTCTGTCCGTTCTTCGAGATGCGCCACAATACTCCGGTAATTTTCGTCATCGCGATTCTGACTCAGTTTGTAATTCGCCTCCATCCGCGTGACTTCAATTTGAAAAGCGACGATTCCCTTTATCTCCTGCTCTACAAAATCCTTTGGGAGACCTTCCAACCTGTAATCGCGGTTCGCCTCATGCCGGTCGATCAGCCGTTTGAGCAATCCGTATGCTTCACCATGCTCCGTGATCAAACGCGGCCTGCCATACACATGCACGGACTGATAATCCCACGTCGGCACATTGATGTGGTCGTACCAGGTCGGTGAAATATAGGTATGAGGTCCCTGAAAAATCACCAGGACTTCAATGTTTTTCTCAAAGGTCTTCCACAATGAATTTGCCCTGGACATATGTCCATTGACAAAAAGATTCTCCTCATCTTCAACGATTTCCATCAATAAGTGGCTGGCAACGGGCTTTTCTCCATCATACGTCACCAAAGTAGCAAACTCATTCTGACGGAGAAATTCCAGGATTTTCTCACGATTCTCCTCACGGTTTAGTTTGTGGATGTACATAAGTCTCCTTTACTGAAATGTCATTCTTCGCTCCCCGCAAAGCAGATCGCTCACACCGTCCCGGTGTCCTTCGGGAGAATGACATACATTATAATCATGCCATTCTTTCCCGCGGATACTGAATGAAAAGATATCTTTTATTCACAGTCTTCATCTCAGGCATGACTACACTCGCCGCAGAACTCGCCGCGGCGCGTTTGATCGGTAACGTGTTCGGAACAAGCAACATCGTGTGGGCAAGCATTATTGGGCTGATACTTATCTATCTCACACTGGGTTACTCCCTCGGCGGCAGGTGGGCGGATGCAAATCCAACACCCGCCGCGCTATATCGAGCCCTTGCGTGGGGCGCGTTCACACTGGGACTCGTCCCTTATATAGCGGGACCCGTTCTGAGGTCCGCCGCGAGCGCATTCGAGGGATTGCAAGTGGGCATATTGGGCGCGTCGTTCATCGCAGTGCTGATCCTGTTCAGCGTGCCGGTCACCTTGCTGGGGACGATCTCTCCCTTCGCGATCCGTTTGAGTGTCCACGATACAGCACGCGCCGGACAAGTCTCCGGTCAGATTTA
>DATDRD010000556.1:0-3024 GCA_035291925.1 Anaerolineales bacterium | reverse complement strand
GAACGGTGGATCCCAGCGCGTGCACGCGCGAAAATTTGGGCTGTGAATGGCATCCATTATAATTGTGTCCCAGGTTCACGAGAACAGCCCGACGTGTGAGGAAATGTGGAACAATTCCCCAAGCCGTTGATCGAAGCGCCGAAAAATGCATATGGGCGGAAACCATTGTTGTGGACTGTATTCGTGACTTTCCTCTGGTCATTCCTATGGTTTTGGCCCTGGCAGCTGGGGTTGCAGGATTTCATCTGGCTTAGATTGGGAATTGCCCTGGCCATTTTTATCGTTCCCGGGCTCTCCATTTATGGGCTTCTACACAATCGACATGGCCACTGGACAGACCATCTCACGTTCGGTTTTGTTATTTCCCACCTTCTTATCGCTTCCGCAGGTACGATAGGTCGTCTGGTCCATGTTCCGTTCGGCTTGATCAAAGATCTCATGATGGTTTTGGGGCTGATCTTACTTCTTCTCTATTTATTGCCGATCGCATCCAGGGGAATATCCGTTCAAATAGATCGCGCCAGCTTAAGGCGGATGGCATCAGCATGGCCGCTACTGCTTATTGCAGTGCTAACCAGCCTGATAGTCATTCAACGTGTGTTGTCGGATGACGACCTGACCTACCTTGCCTACATAACAAACTGGCAGCATTCGACCCATTTGGATTTCAAGGATTTAATCTTTGGCGCCGGCCAGCTTGTACAGCCTCGATTTTGGCTGGTGAGCACGCCCTTTGCTCAGGCCTTCCTTGCTGAGGTCAGCAGGCTGCCTGGAATTTTGATTTTGGCAGGATATTATGAACCATTTCTTGTAATTTTATCCATGCTATGCTGGTATGGGCTGGCCCGCACTTTACATTTATCGCACCAGGCAGCAAGTGTTTCCGTAATCCTGCAGGTTTTGTTTCTTCTACTGTTATCACAATATCTTCATCCGGGCGCCTCTTTTTTTAATCAACTGAGCGTCGATAAGGCAACAGCCACATTCATTCTTGCCCCGGTATTTATTCAAAGTGTAATCCGGCTGCTTGGAAAGCCGACAAGGAACAATATCATTCTATGCCTTTCCACGGGATTGAGCCTGACATTGATGCATCCCATAGCCCTGGCTTATTCAGTTGCCATTGGCGGTTTAATTGTCATTCTCAATGTGAATCGAAGCAACTTTGGAACAAGACTGATCCCGGTGATCATTCTTATTGCCGTCCTGATACCCCAGGTTGCGCTCCGTTTTGTCCCCACTGGAACAGGAGAGGACTTGCTTGCCGGCGTTGCAGGGATACAAAGTCAGTACGGCTACCAAAACATGCTAACCGTGTGGGACAACACTCCTTTTTATGGTTTTAATCCAAACATCCTGGCGCTGACGCTTCCTTATGAATCAAGGATCCCGTTCCCTGAAGCCATCCTAAAATGGGGTTGGCTATTCATACCTGTTTGTGCCATGATATTCTCCATGAAACAACTCGGGCAAAACAATATTGCACAATATATATTTTCCAGTTTTCTATTATGTACGCTCGCGGGTCTTCCATTGACCGGATGGATTCTTGGCTATTTCCTCTCCCCGTGGATGCTGGAACGTGCAACCTGGCTTTTCCCCTATGGCTTAAGTGCGGTGTTTTTTTTATTAACCATTCGAGATAAAACAGCAGTGGGGCGGCGCATTCATGCTTTCATGGGAAAGCCGGACCGATGGTCTCTGATAGTGATCACGATTTTTTCCTCAGCTTTTATTTTGCTATTCATGCGGGAACAGGGCCTGCCTGACTTCACCCTGTTTGAAAGTAAATCCCAGCGATATCAGGATCTCGCCAGGGCCGGACAATTTCTGGATGATCAGATACCTGTTCAGGCTGTTGTAATAGGATCTGATGATTTGAACGACTTGATCCCGGGCATTTCATGGAAAGCCAAAATAATAACATTTCGAACGTCCAGCCCGGCCAATATGCCTTTCTACCCCCCGGACATAATAAATGAAAGAGTATCGGACAGGCAAATGATATTATCCCGCAGAGCGACTCCGGAAGTACGGCTAAATTTGCTTATGAAATACAATGTTCACTTTTTGCTCTTGCGAAGAAGCGATTATGATCTCTTTAAGAATCTCGTCTCAAATTACCCATCTTTGTTTGAGATCACGGAGATTGGCAGGTATATTATTTTGAAGGCCCGGTAAAGATAGAGCTGGAAAGACACCGCCCTGCATTGTGTAAAGTATAGGATTTAAAGATGACCTCAACCGCCAAAAGCATCTTCTATTACAGCTTCTATATGATGGGGATGGGATTGGGTCTGTTATTGATCCCAAACATGCTCCTCGGCGTTTTCGGCTTCGACCCCACAAATGATATCTGGATACGCATCCTTGGCCTGTTCGCCTTCTGCGCGGGCATGCTTTACTTTTACTGTGGGCGTACAAATCAAACCGGGTTCTTTCGTGCTTCCGTCACCGAACGGATCGTCTTCTTTTTGGGGATGGTGGGCATCGTCCTTTTCCTGCCAGCGAATCCACTGCTGGTCGCGATCAGCAGCGCGGATCTGTTCGGAGCGATTTGGACGGCACTAACCATGCGCAAATCCAATTGATTGTGTTTTCCGCAGGTACCTTATAAAGTATGGAATGTTGAAGAGATAATCCGAGGTTCCAAGGCTTTTGTAAACCTTGTTTTTCTTATGACAAATGCCCTCCTATGTGTGCGTTACTGATAGTTCCGGTTAATTTCCATTCTCTTCCGGTTCCTCCTTTGTCTTTTCCGTTACGCCGAACATCTCGAAAAGCTTGTCAAATATATTCGGATCGGCACGGATATTTGCAGGGTTGAATGCACCTGTTTCCCCTAGCCCCCGCAGGGATTGCCTGTGCGGCGACTGGTTTTTTTTAGGGTGAGACCTGGAAGTTGTTGGAGAGGATGTTGATGCCGGTGGCAGCATCCCAGACCCCGGTGTTGGCGAACCTCACCGCATAAGCCGGAGAGTTCCGCAGTGAGTTGGAGGCATCCGGCAGCCAGAGACCTATCTG
>DATDRD010000555.1:0-2384 GCA_035291925.1 Anaerolineales bacterium | reverse complement strand
TGACTATCCTACATTAGAGAACTTGGAACATATTATGTCTTCGATTTTCGCAATACGTGAGGTGCGATGGTCGCCTGATAGTAAATCCCTAGCTTTCATCAACTTGGACTTTAGACAAAGAGGCATAGCCCGTTTTTCGATGGGAGTGAAAAGCACCTTAAAAACTGAACATTCGAGTCGATTCTGGTCAGGTGAAACCCTTGAAGACTGGCGGAAGACGTGGACGGCGGGGCAAAACAATGCCTTTCGGGCGACCCGGGGAATAACCTCGACGTTTGGGCAGAGCCGCGGGTGTTCCAATCTGGCGAATAATTCGTGCGAAATCCCGTTGGACCCGGGTCGGGGAAAGCGACTGTGTTTTTGAGGCAGGTAGTGAGCGTTCCCAAGGGTATGGATGGTTTTCGGCGTAGGAGCGGGCAACCCATAATTGCAGGTAAGCCAAGTGAGCCAGGGACCACCAGTTTTCTTCATGCTGTACCTCTGGGGTCTGGAAGCCATCCAATACCAATCTCTGTTTACCAAAACGGAAGAAATGTTCGAGATCATAACGTTGGTCGTAAGCCGTGAAAATTTCCAATAGGCTGAGAGCGCCGCGTTTCTCTCCCATGACGATGACCCAGAGGGCCTGCGGGTAAGCCAGGACACCGTTTGCATTGTACAGGCAAATGCGGACGAGCGTGAAGGGATAGCGGTGCATCGGGATATAGATCGGTTTGCGCTTGCCGCGCATCAGCATGTCATGCCAGGCTTCGATTTTCACCGAATAGACCCGTCTGCGACAACTGGTTGTAGGGGTATGTGCGGTTTCGTCCGGCGTATGCCAGGTTTGCGGGTCCTGGAGAGAGAAAGCCGCACCATACCAGGCGGGATGTCCTGAGGACCGCTTTCGACTGGAAGGGGACGCTTTTCGATGGAACGTGCGGGTACTGCGTACGCGGACCAGGCTCACCAAATTGGACTTCGGGCGGTTGGCGAAGAGATATTTCGGTTTGCTGTAACTGGTATCGCCCACTTCCACGCACAACTGGTTGTGGAACGGCAAGGCCGGGTCGTCCAGAAGAACGTTGATTTGGATAGCTCCCACCAGTTCCTTATCCTCTGCACTGCTGACCCGTTCACAACTCAGGGGAACGACCCAGGCACTGTCTTGTTGCGCTTCTCGCTCCGGCAGTAAGGCCACCTCGGAGTAACAGTGTCCAATCGTCACCGGCTTGTTGCTCTGCAACAGGGCAGGTTGATACACATACCCTCGATCCTTCAGGGTCTGCGCATAGGGACGCGGCTGGGGCGTCGTATCCACTCCCAGCGCCCAAAAAGCCCGACGCTGTGGACGAGGAAGATAGGGCGAGGCTAGTTGCGCCAGGCTTTTGCTTATCCACTTTGGAGAATAGGATGCAATCGCCTTGAAGACTGAAGTATGCTCCCGCCGAAAACAGGCTTCGAGACTGAGTTCCACCACCGATCTCGCTCTGCCCTGACTGCTCAAGGCATCCAGTAAATCCATGAGCGCATCGGCTCGCTTGTTAAAGTTCTGGTAAACTTGTTCCCGGAACTGCATCAATTGAGTGGCATGTTCGTGATTGTTCATGCTCTCAGTTTGATACAGTTCCTCTTTCTTTGCAAATTTTGTCTAAAGTCCAATATCAAGGAATCTTGGAAAAAGCAAAATAGTTGGAAGGCCTGTGTAAAATCAATTTAAATCCAGGCCCAAAGCATCCACGAACTAACGATTACCACACCGATGCCGAACCGCACGGCGAAGGACCAGCCCCAACCAATCATATACGCCTTCGTGGATTCCATGGCGGCATTTCGATTACGTAACCGTCGATATTCCGCGCTGAACAAACCGAGTGGCGCGGCCACCAATCCGACGAGCGGGGTCAGGAACAGGCTTGCGACGATGCTTGCAGCGAATGCAAAAAGGATCGAACTCCATGGAATGAATTTATCGCGCATCTTGCGTGCAATGATGATGTTATCCACTACATTGCCAACGATCATCAGGATCGTGATGAGGGCAAACAATACCCAATCCCAAAAGGTCATTCGGTCGGCCGCACTTTGCAGGATGGCGTAAACCAGTGTCCCCAGCCACATAATGACCAGCCCGGGGAAAATCGGCACGATCAATCCCAGCAAACCCACCAACAGGACGAAGAGCGTGAATGTGTCGACAAGAACGATCCATGCCGTTTGGAGATTGGAGAGAAATTCAGGGGGTAGCATGTCTCCTCTTTTTACGGCCTGATCACATCCACTCCGCCCATCCACGGGCGAAGCACTTCCGGCACGACGATCGAACCATCGGCTTGCTGGTTATTTTCGATCACGGCGATCAATGTACGCGGAAGTCCAAGTCCTGATCCATTCAAGGTATGAAC
>DATDRD010000554.1:0-5058 GCA_035291925.1 Anaerolineales bacterium | reverse complement strand
CTGGAAGAGGCCCTGTTTGTACCCGGCGGCGGATACCGGTCCGTACTTGGGACGTTGAAACATGCCGCTGGCTGGAGCCACGTGTATTGTTCTTACGCTTTCGATGCCCAACCGAAGCATTGGGCTCAGACTGATTGGCCGCATGGACTACGCGATACGATCATCAAATCAGAGCAATATTTAAGTGATTTGATCTTTTGGTTCGACGAAGCTCACAGGAAATGGGCTGCAAATTTGAGCAGGTTGGATGACAACCAGTTGGATGAACTGCGGCCATTGCACTGGGGACAAAAGGCTCCACTACATGAAATCGTGCTCCTGATTGCCACTCACCATATATATCATGCAGGAGAATTGAACCAGCTCCTTTCGATCTATCGCGGTGAGGCATGGGAGGAGAGTGAGGAAGTTGAGGAGAATAATATCTCAACAGCGGGACATCGCGTCAGACCTCCTTGGATGGACGAAAACTCTGGTTGAGGAGAATGACCTGACTCTCCAGCTTTGTGCGAATCAAACCGTCTCCACGATTAATCGAAGTGCGGAATCCAACGCGGGACTCTGTTGAGATAATCCTCATACGCCGCGCCAAACTTTTTCTTCAACGTGGGTTCCTCGTAAGAAACCACAAATAAATGCGCCGCGATAAAGAATAAGAACGGTGCAACAATCAACGCTAACGATGGCGACCAGAGTATCCAGCCTGTCAAAGCGATGATTCCCGCAACATACATCGGGTTGCGGACGTAGCGATAGAAGCCCGTCACAACCAATTCCTTCGGCGGGTCAATAGGCGCGGGAGTGCCTTTGCCGTTGAACGTGAAATTCCAGAAGCACCAGAGCATCATCGCCGCGCCCATCAGCCATAATGGAAACGCGAGATTGCTGAGAATGCTTGGCTCGAATAATTCAGTATCTGTTGCGGCAATTGAATATGGAAAATAGGCGAGCAATAACCCGGGCACAAGGATGAGGAAGAAGAGAGACTTGATGACGGTCATTTTGCATCCGTGAAAAAGTCAAGGATTTGTTGGCAATGGACTTGCTCGTCTTTGATCTCCGCCTCGAGCAATTTTTGAATAGTTACTTTATAACCGCGGAAGCGGACGCCGAAATCTTTATTGAAGGCACTCAGTTGGACAGTTTGTATATATTCGAGCAACTGTCGCTGTGTATCCTTTACCAGCCGAAGCAGTTCTTCGATATCATCGCGTTTATGTTTAGCGACCAGCATGGCATTGTATTTTGCCCAGTCGCGGTCGTGATGGGCGTAGAAGGGTGGCAGTTTGCCTGCCATTACATAACTTGCCGCTTCCATATTTGTATAGTCCCAGCCAGCTAAATGTGCCAGCAAATCTTTGATTGACCAGATGCCGAGAAAAACCTTGTTTTGTTTTTCGGCAGATAAGGCAGAAGCCTCTGCCAAAATACTGGCACGGATCTCCTTCAATTTGGCAAGAAGCTGTTCTTTTTTGATTTGCGCTTCTGTATTCATGATCCTTTGTCGAGGATGACAGATTGTCATTACTCATCTAACCTTGAATAATTGTAAGCGGCCATCCAGGCACCCATGATGAACATAGATGCTCCTACCAAAATCACCAGTCAGCGTGGAAGACCATAATCAGCGATATCGATGGGTAGAAGCCCAAAACCAATCAGCAAAATAACCGTGCCAATCACAGCGTCTGTCGCGCCACTGAGTATAAATGCGATACGTTTAGTTCTGTGTGGAGGATTGCTGTTCATATTATCTTCCTTGCTTCCTCCGCCAATCCAACGGCAGGCATCAGGCAGAGCTGGAGCGATCATCGAGTTTCTTCGTCATGTCATCCAACACCAGCTTCAAAATCTGAGAGAGAAGCCGTTTTCTTTCAGGACGGCTTAATACAATGCCTTCTTCGTTCAATGCAACCTCATAAGCCTGTTTCACCACTTCAAAGATCTGATCATCGATCTTCGCTGATTTGACGCGCTGAAGCATCCGTTTTTGCAGATTGACATAGGATCCAGGAACTTGTTGAGAGCCGAATGGGTTTAACATTATTTTCCTCTTTTTTTCAACCAGTCCAGCAATTTTTTCGTGGGCCAGGTGTTGATCACGTCCTTTGACTCCAGCCAGGCGCGTCTTGCGGTAGCAACTCCATAGAACAACATATCGAGGTCCGCTTCGGAGTGTGCGTCGGTGTTGATGCTGATAGGAATGCCCAACTCTTTTGCGCGGCGGGCAAACACATCGTCCAGGTCGAGGCGGGCGGGATGCGCGTTGATCTCCAGCGCCACACCGGATTCCGCCGCGGCATTGAGCACCGCGTTCATATCCAAATCCGCACCTTCACGATCCGGGATCAGACGGCCCGTGGGGTGGCCGATGATGTCCACATGCGGGTTGTGGATGGCATTGATGACTCGTTGCGTGACCTTTTCGCGCGGCTGTCGCAGACTGGTATGCAGCGATGCCACCACCAGATCGAGCGTGGCCAGAAATGCATCGGGATAATCCAGCGTACCATCGGCTTTGATCTCCACTTCGCTGGCGTGTAAAACCAGGATGCTACCGCCAAGTTGCTTTTGGATCTTCTTGATCTCCGCGGCTTGCTTCTTGTGATCGTCCATGCTGAGGCCGCCAGTGACGCCAAGGCTCACCGAGTGATCGGTGAACGCAATCACCTTCATGCCGCGCTTCGCCGCGGCGCGCGCCATCTCCAGCATGGATAACTTGCCATCACTCCATGTGGAATGTGTTTGCAAATCAGCCTTTATATCTTTTAACTCGATCAATTTTGGAAGTTTATTTGCCTTCGCGGCTTGAACTTCACCGCGATCTTCGCGCAATTCAGGCGGGATCCATGGCAAGCCCAACGTTTCATAAACTTCCTCTTCGGTCGCACAAAATATTTCGCCATTACTTCTTGTCTTCGCAAATGAATGTTCTGATAAAGACAGGCCTTTATCGAGCGCGATCTGCCGCAACTGCACGTTGTGATCTTTCGAGCCCGTTGCATATTGCAATGCAGTCCCAAACTTCTCAGGTGGATGCACCCATACCTGCGCGCGCACGCCGTCTGTAAATTCGATGCTGGATTTCGTTTCCCCTTTACCCAGCACGCGACTCACGCCAGGCAATTTGACAAATGCATCCATCACTGCGGATGAATCTTTTGCCGCAACGAGAATATCCAGATCGCCGACTGTTGAACGCATCCTTCTCAGACTTCCAGCTGGTTGCGCATCGACGACTCCCTTCACCTTTTTGAGAGTCCCGATAATTTCCTGTGCAAGCGGATAGGCGCGTCCCAGCGGAATCCTGCCCGACCTGCGCGCCAGCGACGCGATGCCTTCCAGAATCGCTGACTCTGATTTCGCGCCCATGCCAGGCAGGCCGCGCAACTTTCCGTCCTTTGCGGCAGTTTCAAGTTCCGCGAGAGTCGTGATTCCCAGCGTCTTCCAGATCAGAGCAATCTTTTTGGGTCCGAGGCCTGGCACTTGCAACCAGTCTGCCAGGCTGGGTGGGATTTCTTTCTTTAACTTCTCAAGGAATTCCAGTTTGCCTGTGGTGAGCAATTCATCTATCTTTTCCGCGATGGCTTTGCCCACACCAGGGATTTCTTTTAGTTTCCCTTCCTTCCAATATTCGCTGGCTTCGCGCCCGAGAGTCATTAAACTTTCAGAGGCTTTGCGATAAGCCAGGGTGACATAAATGACCTCCCCCTTGATCTCAGATAAATTGGCGATCAGGGTGAACGTATCGGCAAGCTGGCGATTATTCATCATAACGGTAACCCTTTCTCAATATCTTTCGTTTGGATTATACGCCTGATGGAAACCGCATCGCAGAGTTAATCCGATGACGACCGGGTGGCCGGAAAAGCAAAGAGGCTTTGTCCTCAGTCTGGATTTTAGTAGCGGAACTCGGATTGAGGTTTTGGCCTGTACATGGATGCTTCTTACCCTGTAAGCTGCAAACTGGATGGCCCGTATTCCATCAACTCGATCTGGTTGCCATCCGGGTCGGCAATCCAGGCCTGGCGTGAGTTGTCCATTCCCATTGAAATTTCGGAGACATCAACCCCTTTGCTTTTCAATTCTTTGCGAAATTCATCCAGGCCTGTGACCTCGAGACAGAAATGTTTGTAACGCGTACCTATGGTCAATTCCTCCACTTTGCCGCCCCAGACTTCGGCCGCCATAGCCTGATCGAAAAACTCGAGGAAGCTGGAATTCCCACATTCAAAGTAATATCCAAAAGGTTTGCCTGCTTTATTGTTCAACGTGAATTTGACCCTCATGCCGAGTTTATTGACATAGAAATCAATGATTTTGGAAAGGTCATTCGTTACAAAGTTAAGGTGTGCAAGTTGTCGGATCATAGGTATCTTCCTTGTTTTGTATTATGTGCGCAAAGGATCAGCGTTTGCTGGCCCGGCGACGAGGCACAGTATTCCCTGCGCGGCTAACTGGCAGGTGGCATACAGAATCCCATCCGCGATAACAGGAACAGGACCCGGTGCGAATGCCATCAAATTACTCGATTGGAACGCGGCCCCACCACCAAAGTCGTGGATGATTCCCCATATCGACCAGATCAAAATAAAGATAACGAACCCCGCCCTCCCATAGCGGCGAGTGACGCGCCATCCAATTAATCCGAAGGCGCCCCCAGCTACAAGTCCTGCAGGGATGTACAAGACCGGCCACCAGTTGTTATCCTGAAACGCGGGATAACTCCACCAGCCCACGCGGAAAGCCAGTTGATCCCACAAGAGATTGCCGAGTCCAAATGCCAGCGCGGCCAAGAGTGCGGCGAGAATACGCTTGCGGTTTGCACGCGTGAAATATGCACTTAGGCCAAAGAGAAGCGGTGCGACAATAAAACCAATCAGTAGCGCTTGTCGTGGAGTTAGAGTGGGCATGGTTGTTTTACCCCACTATCTCTTTCACGCGCCCCACCTCCCCGCTCTGCAAACGGACTTTGATCCCATGCGGGTGTTTCGGAGATTTGGTGAGAATGTCTTTTACAACGCCTTTGGTCAGTTTGCCCGTGCGTTGGTCCTGTTT
>DATDRD010000553.1:0-3625 GCA_035291925.1 Anaerolineales bacterium | reverse complement strand
GCAATAAATAATCGCATTCAAACCTCCCCCTCCTCTTCATCCCCCGCCTCCTCCCCGCGTTCCATCTTCCTCCTCAAATACTCGGGCCACTGACTGACACGTTTTTGCCGTCCGACGGCAAAAACGTCAGGCTCGCGCCGTTCTTTGTGACGGCTTTGCCGTATCGCGCGTGCGACAGTGGAGCACAGCCTTCGCCGCGATGTTCGAGCGCCGGCACCTTCTTCCCCACCTATGCCAATGCCATCGCGGCGGTCAGTCCGCCCGCCCCTGAGCCGATGATGATTGCGTCGTAGGTTGACATAAAACCCTCCCAATTCTATTCGCCGCCAATTTCTACTATGAGATTGGAATCTGATGGACCATGACAAATAGTGGAAATTCGATAATAGTTGCGCTTATACATATTTCTCGCGCAGCACAGAAGAGACATAGTCCATGCTCGCAACCACAATGGCAATGGCAAACATCTGGGCGCTTGCGGCACGGTAGTTCAGCAGGTTGATGTTCTGCTGAAGCAGGAAACCAATACCGCCGCCGCCCACGAATCCAATGATAGTGGACATGCGCACGTTGATATCCCAGCGATACATGGTATAAGAAATGTAAGGCGGGATAATCTGCGGGATGACGGCATAGACAATGGTTTGTAAACGGTTTGCGCCGGTGGCTTGGATGGCTTCAAGCGGACCGGCCATGATGCTTTCGACTTGTTCTGAATAAAGTTTGGCAAGGCTGACAATGGTGTGCAAACCGAGCGCAAGCACACCCGCAAACGGGCCGATCCCAACGGCGATCACGAACACAATAGCCATGATAACGGCTTCTACTGAAGTGACTTTTGATGAATATACCCGATGACTCTGCTCATTTGACGAGAGTGATTAGATCAACACCTGATTGATTGACGTACGTGCGAAACTCATCATAATACCCGTCGTTTACCGCCTGCAGCTCTTCGATGTCATAAAGGGTCTTGAATGCGGCTTTTCCGGCGGTGGTCTGCATCATGGCAGGGATGCTGTTCGCAAGAATATCGCGCATCTCCTGCGGCATGTTCGTGGAGAATGCCAGCACATCATAGGGAATGATATCGGGTATGCGCCAGACGACGATCACCTGTTCGATCAGATCAGGGAATTCATCCTCCAGGGAGGGGAACTTGCGCGCGTCGATGTAGGTTGCCCCGAAATCACAGATGCCGCTTGCATACAACGAACGGACAACGGTTGGATGTCCCTGAACAAAGGCAGGAGGCCTTATGATGACCTGGTTCTCATTGAGATAGCCAGCGGGTATGATGTAACCGGATGGCGATGTCCCATCGCTCCAGCAGGGTTTTTTATCGTTGAATTGTGCAAGCGCGGTTTTCGCATCCGCCATATTCAGTTCCGTTGACTCATTGAAATAAGATTCGAACCCGCCCTTGCGCGCTGCGATGAACTGCGCGCCGTACCTGCCTTCACCGTCCTTGAGGACCGCATAGGAGGCGCGCACCCAGCCTCTTTGATAGGCAAGTTCGTAGGCATATGGATCAAGCAGAACAATATGTGCGTTGCCTCTGCCCAATGCCTCCACGAGCGTGGCCTCCGAATCGGGGATGACCGTGACGACCGTGTAACCCGTCCGTTCGGTGAACTGGGAGGCGATCACTTTGGCGGCATCGATCTGCGCTTGCGAGTTGGCGGAGGGAGGCAGGGTGAGGATTAGGGGATTCTCCGCGAGGCCAAGCTCAGCCGCAGGGAGAGGCGACAGGGCTGTGTATGTAGGCGTGACTTCCGGGGTCGGGGTCACAGTCCCAGTCTCGGTCGGCTGCGGTACATCAGTGACGCCCAAGCGCGGTAATGTACAGTCCGCAAGCACGAATGCGGCGATTAGTAAGAAACTTATTAACAGGGAAGATCTGCGGTTCACGTGTGGTTCATTGAGATTATAATACGTGCATGAGAAACAACAGCTTGCTTTCCATTTTGATCATTGGTGTGGTCCTCGTGGCCGCGTATTTTATTGTGCAAACCATACGACAATCAGCGCAAGCCGCTACAGCACCGTTCCAACAGTTGAATGAGGCAAACCAGTCATTGCAGACCCAGGTTTCAAACCTGCTCAACCCGACTCCGACGATCATCCCGGACCCTGTGACGTACATCAATGAAGTGCGCGCGCTGGCGCGGCTGGAGACGATCCAGTATAGCGTGGAGAAGGTCATTACCGGTGAACTAAACAGCGGCACCTTCCAGGCCCTGTTCGGCGATAAGATTTTATTCGTAGGGCATGGCACGGTGATTGCAGGCATCGACATGGATAAACTCCGGCCGGAGGACATGCGTTTTGAGAACGGTGTGCTTACCGTAAGGCTGCCACCCGCGGAGGTTTTCATTGCCGCACTCGATAATGAAAAATCCTATGTCTACGATCGACAAACCGGGGTCTTGAGCAAACCGGACCCCAACCTTGAAACACAGGTGCGCCAGGTTGCCGAACAGGAGATCCTCAAGGGCGCGCTGGAAGATGGCATCCTCGAGCAGGCCCAGGCGAATGCAGAGGCTTATCTGATCAAGTTCTTTGCGGCGCTCGGTTTCCCCAACACGATCTTTGTGGACGATTTGGGATAAAAGCGGGGTCATCCTGCCTACAGCGTTAAACGCGTTCCGTCCATGACGGATGGATGTATTTCTCTTTAACCAACTCATTCGCTCTTCTGGATTCGGATTCAGTCACATCCCCTCTCTCAAAACTTAGTCCCAACTGCGCCTCGAACGCGTGGATGAAGGCCTGCGCGGCCGTTTCCCAGCTTACCGCGCGGCCCAAAGCGGATTCAACGGTCGTGGCCCGTGCCAGCAGCCGTTTCGACGCGTCCTCGCGCGTTGTTTCATTTTCGAATACCAACGTCTGACAGATGCGCGTCAGGTCGCCGGTTAAAGGCAGTGATCCATGCTGGAGCATGCCTTCCTTTTTGCGTGCCTGCGCGGAGCCGATCAACTTTTTTCCATCCACTGTGATCTCATACGTGGAGGGCACTTCGAAGCAAACAGGGTTGGGTGTCGAGTTCCCATTTGCTTTTCCCTCCTTCATTTCCACTGACAACTCCAAATTTTTGACACCGAGCAACAGGGCTTGCGCGAGCCGGTTATAACTTTCAAGCACGCTGCCTGCCACGCGCGGCTCATCGTTGCGAGCGATGACGGAATACGTTAACTCATCCGTATGCAGGATCGCGCGTCCCCCCGTCGCGCGGCGGACGACTTCCCAGCCGCGTTCCTTGAGGCGCGTCATGTCGACATCTGCAAAAGGTTGGGCATGCCCGAGCGAGAGACAGGCCGGGTCCCACGCGTACAGTCTGAGGGTCGGGAGTGAAGCGCCGCGTCCCGCTTGCGCGTGTTCGAGAATGGATTCATCCAATGCCATATTCCACGCGCCGCGCGCCGGAGGGGTAATGAGGAGTCGCCAGAGGGTCATGAGCATATTGTACTAAAGAAGATAATTTCCAGCTTATCTGTGAGAGAATAAAGTGTACAATTATTGTACGGTGAGGCAAGACCTTGCCAGACTTGGATTGAAGGAGGCATTAAGATATGTCCTCACAAAAAGAGATCGAGATGATCCTGGCGCGGCAACTGGCCAGTTA
>DATDRD010000552.1:0-3286 GCA_035291925.1 Anaerolineales bacterium | reverse complement strand
TGTCATGGTGCAAATGACCGCGGAAGCTGTCGGCGTACCGATTGAGAAAGTAAAGTTGATTTCTTCTGATTCTGCAACGATGGGCAACTCAGGAAGCGTTTCCGCGTCACGCATGACCTTTATGTCTGGCAACTCCATCAGAGGCGCGGCAGAGCTCGCCTTGAAAAAATGGAAAGCGGAAGAGCGCCCGGCAATCGGCGAGTTCAAGTATCTCGCGCCGCGTACAACACAGTTCGATAAAGAGACCGGTTATTCCACACCGAACTTTGCCTACGCGTTCGCGGCGCAGGCCGTCGAAGTGGAAGTGGATACAGAGACGGGTCACGTGCGCGTCGTGCGCGTGGTCGCCGCAGATGACCTGGGCAAACCGATCAACCCGGCACTCGTAGAGGGACAGATCGAAGGCGCAGTGGTGCAGGCGCAGGGCTACGCAGTGCTCGAAGATTACAAAACAAAAGACGGGCGCGTGCTCACCGACCAATTGAGCACGTATCTCATCCCCACCATCTGGGATATTCCTGAAAAGGTCGAATCGGTGATCCTTGAAGTGCCTGACCCGAATGGTCCGTGGGGCGCGCGCGGCGTGGGCGAATTGCCCTTCCTGCCCGTCGCGCCAGCCATTGCCGCAGCCATCCACGACGCAACAGGCGTGTGGATCGATGAATTCCCGTTCACGCCCGAGCGCGTCCTGCGCGCATTGGGAAAAATCTGAACCGCAAAGTCCGCATTAAATTGCTCTGGCCGCCGTCGTCCGCGGCCACAACGAGCGCCATCCCCGGCGCTCGGAGCCTTTTTCATGTCATTTCCTTATCGCGATGAAACCAGAGAATTGAACGACGTCACTCGCAAAGACCTGAGTGGTTCGTTCATTGAATTGCCCGACGGTGTCACGCATTACGAGCTCAACAACCCGGAAAAAGAAAACACCGTGATCCTCGTGCACGGATTCTCCGTGCCATATTTCATCTACGATCCCACCTTTGAGTTTCTGACACAATCCGGTTTTCGCGTTGTGAGATATGACTTATTCGGGCGCGGATTTTCCGACCGGCCAGACACACGCTACAACATTGACCTCTTCGTCCGACAACTTGGGGATTTATTGGATGCGCTTGGCTTCACGCGACCCGTGAACCTGGTCGGCCTCTCCACGGGCGGACCCATCACTGCCGCGTTTACCGCGCGCTTCCCGGAACAAGTAAACAAACTCGTGTTGATTGACCCTATTGGAGCAAAGATTCTCGCCCTCTCGCGAATTTTGAAAGTGGCGGCAATGCCCATTGTCGGTGAGGCCATTATCGGCCTGGTCGGAAGCGTGGGCATGGTCAGGAATATCGCAGCCCTCTTTGATCGCGCACTTGTAGAGCACTTCCAGGCCAGATACATCGCTCAAATGCAATACAAAGGATTCAGGCGCGGCATCCTTTCAACGATTCGAAATGGCATGCTCGACTCGTTCCTTGAGATTTATGAACGCGTTGGCAAAATGGACAAACCTGTTTTATTATTCTGGGGACGCAATGACCCGACTGTGCCCTTCAAACACAGTGACGACCTGCGAGCTGCAATGCCAAACCTTGAATTTCACGCAATCGATCATTGCGGACATATCCCTCACTACGAAAAGCCCGAAGAAGTCAACCCGGTCCTTTTGGATTTCCTGAGGAAGTAGTGTACAGAAAAATCCTTGATTACTTCTCACACAACAAGTATCGCCTGGTGATCTTCTTTCCCAACGCACCATACATCCTGACTGACTTTCAGCATCTCGCAGGCCAATGGACAGACCTGCCCGTCTGGTATGACGTGATGATGCTCATCTGGTTTGCCTTTACGGGGCTCCTGCCTGGCATGGTCTCGCTCTTTCTTATGCAGGAGATCATCCGCCGGGAGTTTGGCCGCTGGGTGGGATGGGGCTTTGTCACGCTCGAGGCGGCGTTCTTTGCGGAGCATCCTGTGGGCGCCGCCGGGGACGGCGGCTGGAGCAAGGAAAACTAACATGAACAAACAAGACATCCTCACCCTCTACCAATACAATCAATGGGCGAATGCAAAAATATTGAACGCCGCGGCAAATATCACGCAGGAACAATATCTCGAGGAGGCGTCCTTTCCGCATGGCGGATTGCGCGGCACCCTCGTCCACACCTTGTTCGCCGAATGGATCTGGCGCAAGCGCTGGGAAGGTACATCTCCCACTGTGCGCTTGAAACCAGAAGAGTTTCCCACCTTCGAATCGCTGCGCGCCCGCTGGGCGGAGGAGGAAAAACTTCTTATGGCGTTTGTGGATGGCCTCAGCGACGAGAGACTGGACAGTCATTTCGATTACACTTCCACGGAAGGCACACCTTATAAAAGGATTTTGTGGCATGCGATGGCGCATCTCGTCAATCACGGCACGCAACACCGCAGCGAAGCCGCGGCCATGCTCACCGACTTCGGTCACTCGCCCGGAGACGTTGACATGATCTATTTTCTGAGTGAGGCATAATAAGGTGACTCTTCGCTCGCTCGGTCTTGACGCTTGCGTCGCGACGAGCGGCTCCCTCACACCGTCCGGCGTCCCTTCGGGAAAGTGACATAATCATATTTCATGTTCAAAAGATTCCGCAATTATTTCATTCGCAACCGGTATAGCGCTTCCGTTTTCGTCCTGCTGAACATCGCGTGTGCAGTCTGTATTGGGCTGGTCCTGGCGCGTGTGGCATACAGTGATTCAAGTCGTCACATCGGGCTGATCTGGAATCTCTTTCTGGCGTGGATCCCCTTTATACTGGCTTACTTTGCGCATGCGGTTTCATGGCGGCGGGTCTCGCTGTATTTCATCATCCCTGCCATTGCCCTGCTCTGGCTGATCTTCTTCCCAAACGCGCCTTACATGCTCACCGACCTCCAGGACCTCGCCCGCGAACCCGGCGGCGGGGCGCCGCTCTGGTACGACGTGATCATCGTCGTGTGGTGTTCATGGACCGGCATGCTGCTGGGCATCATTTCGCTCTATCTTATGCAGGATATCATCGTTCGCACGGTCAGCCGCGTGGCAGGCTGGATCTTTGTCTTTGCCATATCGAGCTTGAGCAGTTTCGGTATGTATATCGGCCGCTTCCTCAGGCTTAATTCGTGGGACATACTACAGGACCCCGCCGAGACTGCCATGGAAATCCTTGGCATCGTTGTTGACCCGAGCATGCGCCTGGCGGCTTTCACATTGCTGTATACATTCTTCTTCCTGTTTGTTTTTCTCCTGCTTTATTCATTCAGCCACATGCTGCGCGAACAATCCTTC
>DATDRD010000551.1:0-4962 GCA_035291925.1 Anaerolineales bacterium | reverse complement strand
AATTTCCATGAAATATTCCAATCACAATAGTGAGGTTATCCCATGACTGAAACTCTATCAGATCTTACCCTGCCCATCTCGGGCATGACCTGCGCCTCCTGCGTGTCGCATGTTGAAGGCGCGCTCAAGGAACTGCCAGGCACATCAAATGTCCTCGTCAACCTAGCAACAAATAAGGCCAATCTCTCTTACGACCCTAAACGCGTCAAACTGGACGATATGCGACGTGTCGTTGAAGATGTCGGCTACTCTATCCCGACTGCCGAACTGACCCTCGACGTGCGCGGTATGACCCTTCGACAGGCTCAGGACGACGCCTGCGCCTCCTGCGTCGACCACGTGGAGAGCGCGCTCAAGGAATTGCGCGGCGTGCAGGATGCGGTCGTCAACCTGGGACTCAATACGGCGCGCGTGACTTATATCCCCGGCGTGGTTTCCACCTCCAGCATGAAGCGCGCCGTGCGTGAAGTTGGCTACGAAGCGCAGGAGCGCAGTGAGGGCACGGATGCCCTCGACCGCGAACGCCAGGCACGCGAGGAAGAAATCAAACGCCAGGGACGCAACCTGATCATCGCCGGTACGATTGGCCTGATCGTCATGATCGGAACGTTCTACGAAATGCTTGGGCCGCTCAAGGCCTTCATCCCTGAATGGCTCTCTTACAAGTGGGTGATCGGCCTGCTGACCACACCGGTCGTCTTCGGCCCCGGTCGCCAGTTCTTCACCAACTCCTGGCGCGGCCTCAAGCACGGCGTCACCGATATGAATCTGCTTTACGCGACGGGCATCGGCGCGGCGTATGGGATTGCCGTGATCAACACGCTATTCCCCAACGCCGGTTTCGGCGGTGAAGGCGCGACCTTCTTCGAAAGCGCGGCGTTACTTACCGGTTTCATCATCCTGGGCCGCTGGCTCGAGGCATTGACGCGGGGACGCACGTCAGAGGCGATTCGCAAATTGATGAAGCTCCAGCCCAAAGTCGCGCGTGTGATGCGAAATGGTCGGGAGGAGGAAATTCCCGCGGACGAGGTTGAACTTGATGATGTGATCCTTGTGCGTCCCGGTGAATCCATTGCAGTGGATGGTCAAGTGTTCGAAGGATATTCAGCAGTAGACGAGTCCATGCTGACCGGCGAAAGCCTGCCTGTTGAAAAGAAGGCGGGCGACGCGGTCATAGGCGGGACAATCAACAAGACTGGCGCGTTTAAATTCAAGGCTACGCGCGTTGGCAAGGAAACCGCGCTGGCGCAGATCATTAAACTGGTTGAAGATGCACAGGCTAGCAAAGCGCCCATTCAAAAACTCGCCGACTGGGTGGCCGGGCATTTCATCCTGGGCGTGCACTTGCTGGCAGTGGTTGTGTTCCTCTTCTGGTTCTTCTTCGGATATCAGATGTTCTTTGATCCGAATTCGAGTTTTATCTTATCGCCTTACAAGCTGGGTGAGATTGGAGTGTTTGGGTTCTCGTTATTGTTGAGTGTCACAGTGCTGGTCATTTCATGTCCGTGCGCGGTGGGGCTTGCTACTCCTTCAGCCATGATGGCCGGAACTGGCAAGGGCGCGGAATTCGGTGTGCTATTCAAAGGCGCAGAGGCTATCGAGAAAACCAGTAAATTGCAGACTATTGTGTTTGACAAGACCGGAACACTGACCAAAGGTGAACCGTCGGTAACGGATGTAGTAGCCAGTGGTCAGTCATCAGTAAACGGTGATCAGTTGTTGAGATTTGCGGCGGTAGCTGAGAAAAATTCCGAACATCCGTTGGGTGAGGCAATCGTGCACGGCGCGGAGAGTCGCGGCTTACAAATCGTTGGACCCGATTCGTTCAACTCCATTCCAGGTCACGGCGTGGAAGCAAAAGTTGAAGGGGCTGAACTCCTGCTCGGTAACCGCAAGCTGATGAAGGAACGCGGTGTGGACTTCTCGGCAATGATGTCGCAAGCGGAAGCGTTGGAAATCGATGGCAAGACAGTCATGTTTGTGGCAGTCGATGCCAAACCAGCCGGGTTGATCGCGGTAGCCGATACGCTCAAGGAATATTCGGCCGAAGCAATTAAACAGCTGCACAAACTTGGACTCGAAGTTGTTATGATCACCGGCGACAACCGGCGCACAGCGGAAGCAATTGCAAGACAGGTTGGCATTGACCGTGTGCTCGCAGAAGTCCTGCCGCAGGATAAGGCTGAAGAAGTTAAGAAGCTTCAAGCGCAGGGCAAAAAGGTTGCCATGGTTGGTGATGGTGTGAACGACGCACCAGCATTGGCACAGGCTGAAGTCGGCATGGCAATCGGATCTGGAACTGATGTTGCCAAGGAAACCGGCGACATTATCCTGATCAAGGATGACATCCGCGATGTGGTGGTGGCGTTGGAAGTGGCCAAGGCTACCATGCGCAAGGTTAAGCAGAATCTGTTTTGGGCTTTCTTTTATAACACGCTGGGAATTCCACTAGGTGCAGGCTTGTTCTATGCCTTCGCCTCGGTTGTGATCAGCCCTGAACTGGCTGGCTTGATGATGGCAGTCAGTTCCATCTCTGTGACGCTCAATACACTGTTGTTGAAAAACTTCAAGCCGTCGGTCGGACGTGGACACAAACCTAAACAGGGTAGTGGTAATGCACAATTGCGCCCTGCAACAGCTTCGGTTGGAAATGATTGATTATAAAGAGGTTACTATGGAACATGAACAGGTCGAAAAGGAAGTAGCACGTAAGAGCGCGATGATTTATTTGCCGATTTCAATTGGTTCAGCATTGCTTTTCCTTCTGGCAACCGCATTTAGCGGTGACTACCCGCTAATGGCACGCGTCGGAGGGATGGTCTGGGTTGGATTGCTCACCCTGATTGTCTCGATGCCGATTGTCATCTCGCGCGTCAAGCAGCAGTTCCGGGGAAACCGGCAATGATTGCCGGTACGCTGATTACAATCCGCGAAGGTCTGGAAGCCTTTCTGATCGTTGGTATTCTGGTTGGCTACCTGACCAAGGCCAGCCGGCCGCAGTTCAAAGTCCATGTATGGATCGGAACAGTTGCGGCACTGGCCGTCAGCGCTCTGCTGGCAATTCTCTTTCAGTATATGGCCTTTCAATTCGAGGGGGCATCCGCTAAAATTTTTGAGGCAATTGTGGCTTTGCTGGCTGTTGGTGTGCTGACGTGGATGGTCTTGTGGATGCAACGTCAAAGCCGCGGCATCAAAGGCGAACTCGAACAAAAAGCAGATCAGGCAATCTCCAGCGGCCAGGCATTTGCGCTGGGCGGACTGGCTTTCGTATCCGTTCTACGCGAAGGAGTGGAAACGGCGTTATTCCTGAGCGCACTGCTGGTCACCTCTAGGGATACGCAACTGCTCTCAGGGGCCGTATTCGGACTTGTCGTGGCTGCAGGTATCACGTACCTGCTCTTCCGTTCCGCTATCCGCCTGAACCTGCGGAATTTCTTCATCGTCACTGGGGTTTTCCTGATCTTGATCGCGGCGGGACTCATTGGACACAGCGTCATGGCCCTGCAGGATATCGGGTGGCTGCCAATTGGAACGACCATTGCCTGGGACTTTCAGGGATTCATCCCAAATGAAGGACTGGCGGGACGATTGCTTCATGCTTTCTTTGGGTACGAAGCTGCGCCAACCGTTCTAATGGTCCTTGCTTATTCACTCTACGCGATTTTCTTTGGCGGGCAGTTCTTTAATGCTATACGCCAAGGCGGCTCAAATCTTAAACCCCGACCCGCGTAAGGAGCAAACGATGGACATTAACGCCATGGCTTGGATTGGCATTGGGATCATCATTATTCTTGTGGTGCTTTTCCTGTTGGACTTGTTCCTGGCAGGCGGAGCAGGCTCGATGGGTATGATGCACGGCACGGCAATGATGATGAGCAACCCCATCGGGCAGGCAATTTTGCTCGTGTTGCTGATCATCCTGGGTGTGCTTGTGTATGGCGTATTTTTTCGATAAGAGGAGTTCGAACTGAAATACCGGCTCCGCATTAATCTCAAATTATGGACTTACACTTTTCCCGCCGCGACTTTCTGAAAGCTTCAGGCGCTGGTCTGCTGGGATTGTTTCTGGCAGACCTGCGCCTTGATCGTGCCTTTGCCGCGGAAACTCCCAAACAGGGACGCATCACGCTGAGTGGAATCAATCTTTATAGCGAACCATTCCTCAACGCAAAGAAGATAGATATCTTTGGCCGCGATGTGATCGTGAATATTAGCGGTGAAACGGATGGTGACAAAGGCTATGGCAATCCATTCAATTCAACATGGTACCTTATTAACAATGATGGTTACACCTACTCTGGCTGGGTTCAGCCAGTTATGACACTCCATCAAAGGCCGGTATTTGACATCCCCGAAACCGGCATGCTGGGCGAGATCGTGGTCCCGTTTTGTGATACGCGACGTGAGATGAGCATTCTGGCAAATCGCGGCTACCGCATTTATTATTCATCCACGCACTGGATCACTGATGTCGTTGTAAATCGGAACGAAAAAAGTATCTGGTATAAGATATACGACCGCCAAATACAGGAATCGCTTTATGTGCCAGCGCACGAGATGCGCGTGATTCCGCCCAGTGAACTCGGTCCGCTCTCGCCTGAGATACCGGAAGAAAATAAATATATTTATGTTGATCTGGCAAACCAGTTCGTGACAGCCTTCGAAGCTGAAAAGCCTGTGCTGGCGATGCGTTGTTCCAGCGGCGCTAAAGGAACAACCACTCCTTTGGGCGAGTTCCGCACTTTTCACAAAGGACCGAGCATCCATATGACCAATCAGGGCGATGCGGTTGCTAATATCTATGATTTGCCCGGCGTCCCGTGGGTATCCTTCTTTACCGGGACCGGCGCCGGTTTCCACGGCACATACTGGCATAACGATTACGGGCGACCGCGCAGTCACGGTTGTGTGAACTTAACTCCGGGTGACGCAAAATTCATCTATCGCTGGACCGGCCCCGAG
>DATDRD010000550.1:0-3975 GCA_035291925.1 Anaerolineales bacterium | reverse complement strand
GCGATAGGTTTGGGCAAAGTGCAAGCTGAAATTGATCATGCGTCGCAACAGTCCAAACACAATACGGTTGAGCTGGCTGCGCGCAGCGCGCGGCAGGACAAATGTTGAGAGCGCCGAGGAGAGCGTAAGGATGACAGTTATCAGGCCAAGAGCAAAGGCGAGGTAATGGAGAACAGAGCCTGGTGTAGACATGGGCGGGATTATAAAGCAAGGAATAGCGAAATAGGGTTTGACGAACGTGCCATACTTAATGAGCAAGAATTAATGGATGATCGGGATTTGAGGACCGCTAACAGGTCTTTATGACCAGGAATACTGCGCTTCGAGCCGGTTGCACTTTCTGGGGGCTTTTGCGCAATCCTTTGTGCTGCTCGTTGTGGCGCGGCTGGTCTCCCCCATTTCACTGTCCGGTCTCTTTCTCGTTCTCATCCCAGCAGTGATGGGACTCATCTTCACAGGCATCTTCAATCAGGAAGCCGAAGATACAACCAGTCGATAGCCAAATAGAAAGTCTCCGCTTACATTGGCAGTGACGGTAAAGGGTAATTGCGAGGAAAGTAGTATGAGTAAAAAGCAATTGGAGCGTGTGCGCCGCCCAACTGTGCGGACAGCCAGAGGAAATCTATGAAGTGGGATCTATTACTTCTTCTTGTGGCATTGATATTGCCCGTCACCGCGTCGATTCTCTTATAGAGAGATACCTAATTAGTTTTCTGCTTTTCCCACAAGCGCCTGTCATCCCTGCTTTCAGCATCCAGATCGCGTGGATCCACTTCTTTGACAATTCGATGTCCGTGGGAACTCCATAGTTCGGCGGCGAGCTTGCGGGCATTGGATCTGATGCCCTGCGAATTGAAATATTGACAGATACGCGTCACGTCGCGCAGGAAGATATTCCAGGCCAATGGATTGGTTTCAGGCTGGACAACCTGCGGAAAATCGATCAGCGTGATGTCGCCATCCCAGTAGAGGATGTTATAAGCGGACAAGTCGCCGTGGATGCGCTCATGCGACAGGAGCAGGTCGATGTTCCGAATGACGCGCTCAAATAGGGGCCGCGCCTCGTCGGGGTCCAGAGGCACGGAGTTGAGGGTGGGCGCGGCGTTGCCGAAATCCCCGATGTAATCCATGAGGATGGCGTTCTTCTCCATCGCATATGGCCTGGGGACATCGGCTCCCGCGGCGTGCAGCATTTCCAGCGTTTGGAACTCGTACGCGATCCAGGATTGGTGACGGAGCTCTTCGCCGTAGGTCGTGCGCTTCTGCATGGCATGGAGATCGCCGTCCTTTACAATGGCGTTGCCTTCCGCGTCGAGGTCCGTCCGGCCCACACGATATTGACCGTCGTTCTTGAGATTCCGCAACGAGCGCGGACGATAGACTTTCGCGGCCACCAACGGACCATCAATGGCCGCGCCGCTGCGACAAAGATAAACCGATGCCTCCTTCCCACCTTTTAGACGGCGCAGTACATCC
Source organism: Anaerolineales bacterium (assembly GCA_035291925.1). Lineage (GTDB taxonomy): Bacteria > Chloroflexota > Anaerolineae > Anaerolineales > Villigracilaceae > Defluviilinea. The sequence goes on along the minus strand of DATDRD010000550.1, from coordinate 2,499 downwards.
GTGATCCATTTGTGCTCGTAGAAATCACCAAGCGATTCCAGAAGCCACCACGACTCAAAGCGCGCAGCCTGGTACGTAAATTTGAAACTGCGACTCGAATCGTCCTGCCCCTTCAAGAACCCGGCATTCGCCTCGCGGACGTATTTGAAGTGCCGCTCAGGGAAACGCTGAGGCCGCTTGTTTTTGTTGATAAAGTTTTCAGTCTGGTTGTTATCATCCAATTCATCGAACAGGTTGATATAATCATCTGTATTCATTGTTAGAACTTACCTTGTTCATCTAAGGACCTGACAGGTCTCATCCGTTTCGCGCTCAACCGAATCACTGGCGCGGACCTTGGTATACGCAGATCGATTCCCCGCGGAGACCTGTCAGGTCTGTGTTAAATGAAAAACCGCAGGGCGGGACGCGCCTGCGGTGGTAAGCAATACAGATTAAACCGTGATTACATTTCACCTTCAGGAGGCGCGCTCAATACATGCCTTGTGAATACAGTGATGGATTTCATTTGTACGTGCCTCCTTCCATGAGGGAATTGGATTTCAACAGCGGGAGTCTATCATTTGAAGGTGCGAGAGTCAAGGAATTTTCGGCTCAACTATTTTTCTTTGCGCGCACGATTTGTGGATGAATAGACTTCGACTTCCTGGCCGTCAGGAAATCGAAAGAATGTGTTCCCCTATTCACTACATACGGATCTTCTTGATAAACTCCTCCACTGCCCGCCACGGCAGGTGTGGATGGCGCGGACGAAGGGCACGTTTACAAAACCTAATGTCTCTCTGTCATCCGCGCTTCGTCTGCACTCGCCCTTCAGGCTCGTTCCGCTCAGCGCGAGGTATCATTTTTCACATACTTATCGAAAAACCGCAATGTGCGTCCCATGAATTCAAACCATGCCGGACCAATAAAGGAGTGACGCTCTCCTTCATACTGGAATAATTGCACTTCCTTCCCTGCCTCGAGCAACCCCTGGTTAAGCTTACGCGACCATTCAGGCGGAGTGCCGCTGAGGACGCTGCCGTCCTGCGTGCCATAATGGATTTGAATGGGTGCGGTTAGATAGTCCAGATGATAAAAGGGGGAAATCTCCTTGAGCGTGTCCAAATCTGTTGCGGCAAATCGATACGCATCCTGCATCTCCCGGGGCAAATCATCGGGAATGACATCAGACGAATTACAGCCGATGACTTTCTCACCGGCGGCAATGTCACCAAAACAACCCATACCCCAACGCTGAATGATGTCCAGGTCATCTGCGCTAACTGGAGAATACAGGACCGCGGCTTTGATACGGGTCTCGGTACGTGGCGCCGCCGGCGCCACTACTCGACCATCAATAATGGTCAAGACTTTCATCGTGACTCCGCCGCCCATGCTGTGTCCCCACATGCCAATCCGATCCGGGTCCGCCTCAGGAATGGATGAAATGGCATTGAGCAGATTAACTACATCGATCACTAAACCGGAATAGAAGAAGCTATGGCCAATATCCGAATCTCCCCAGCTGCGGTAATCGGAGGCAAGCGTAATATAGCCATGTCCGGCAAGGAACACCGAAGCGCGATCCGTTCCATCGCCCGAGTTGTAGACATTACGAGCAAAGAAACCGTGATTCATCAGAATGACAGGGAAGGGACCATCTCCAACCGGTATTTGCATCACGCCCGTGATCGTCAGCCCATCGCTGGGATAGTCGATCAAATACGAAGTATAAAATTCGCTTTCATCCAGGGTTTCACGAATGTGAATATCACCGCTTCGAAAATCATGCTGGCGAAGCCCGTCAATCGTAAAAGGAAAGATCAACTCTTCTGTTGTCGGCGTCGCAGAGGGAGTCAATGTCCATGTTGGAATCGGAGAGGGCGTGAGCGTTTCGATCACGACATGAGGGGCAGGAAGTGTCGCAGTTGGAGGCAGAGGCGCGGACTGGCAAGCCACAAGCAAAATAAAAATGAACAGGCAGAGGCGCTGTTTCATAAAGTGATTGTATCAAAGGAACATTCAGATAATCGATTCAGCCATATCCAATACCCCTTGTTGATGATGGCCGATCAGTTGCTTCGTAATTCCGCCAACCTTCCCATTTGCCACAGGCTGATCACTAATTTGCACTACAGGCACGACTCCACGTGAACTACTGGTAATGAAGGCTTCATCAATTTTCGGGATTTCTCGCAAGCTCAAGGCCTTATAGCGGACTTGTATCCCCGCCTGCCCAGCAATCGTAATCACTGTCTGGCGCGTTACGCCGGATAACACTGCCCGTCCCGCTGTATGGAGCACTCCATCCCGGACACAGTAAAAGTTGCTCGTCATGCCTTCGAGTATCCGACCCTTATGAGTGAGCAGGATCTCGAATATTTCTCCACCAGCGCGCTTTCGTTCAGATGAGGACTCGCTGATGAATGTTGTCTGTTTTAACGCTGGTTTCTCCCGGCTGGTCATGGAGATATCCACGCGGACGCCATTTCGATAGACTTCGGGTGGCAATGCTTG
>DATDRD010000549.1:0-1834 GCA_035291925.1 Anaerolineales bacterium | reverse complement strand
AACCCTATCGCGTTGATCACCCAACGAAGAATGAATTTTGTCATTTTATCTCCTCTTTGCTCAAGTCTTTCGCACTAGCCGCCTTGAGCATTTAGCATTTGATTCATAATACGTAAAGAAACCGTCGGGGTCGCGCTGTATAAACAGGGTCGGATTACCAATCCGGCTTACGCGCGCATCCACAACAGGGTGCGACGCGGTTGGAATCCCCCCGCGCGGATTGCATCCGTCATTTCGCCCGCGGGATAGTCTAATGAGAGAGTGGGACGATTCGAGAACGCGCGGCGCGCGTGGATGAGCAACTGCGTCAACGCTTCGGCTCCGCTCAACCCCGGGTCTGCCGCGGCATAGAGGGACTCTGATCTGCCCCCTTGCGGCATCCATGCCAGTGTGGCGAGCAATTCACCGTTGCGGACTGCCGCCCATTGTCTGATGTTGAAGTCCACGAACAAACGATACAGCCAGTTCCATAGACCCGGCCGAAGGGCGTTGATGTTCCAGGCATGGTACCAGTTCAGGGCGTCGGGATAGAGGCGGCGAAGCCAATTCTGCTGAATGGACCAGAAGCGCGGATCGCGCCGCACGATCTGAATATCGGTATCGAGCCTGGGGAGGAATGGATCGGGCTTCGCGCTCCAGGTGGTGCGGCGGGAGATTTCGCGAAATCCCAGGTCCTGGTAAAGTTTGATTGCCCCGGGGTTGTCATCACGCACGTGGAGCCAGATCGCAGACGCTTTTTTGTCGCGGGCTTGTTTCATCACGCGTTCGGTGAGGGCACGCCCAATGCCGCGTAGACGATAATCGGGATGTGTGGCCACGTTCGCGATGAGATAAACGCGTTTGCCCTGGTCTCGAAACGGGATCAAGCTGGCATTGCCGATGATGCGTCCATCCTGCTCCCATACGTAACCCGTGAGTGGCAGGGACGTGGTTTCCGCCACGTGCGAAGCCCAGCGCAGGAAGCTATCGTCCCGGCTGGCGCGGCGCATATCGGAGAGGTAGCGCTGACCGTCGTTATCCATCGTGGGCGAAAAACACAGCTCGATCAGGTCGGCAATCGTGGAGAGGTCACGCAGGACATTGAGCGGCCGCATATGCGGATGCTCGTGTGCCCTGACGGGGATGGTAATGGAACTCATTAAGGTGAATTATAGCGCGTTGTTGATTTTTCTCAATGTTCGGGGAGGTATAATCCCTGATAACAATTTTTAGACACAACTTTAGAGTCATGGTGACAAATTCTCCGACAACTTTTTACATGGAGGCACACCATGCCATCTGGGGAAAAATTCATCCTGGCGATCGATCTGGGCACATCAGGGGCCAAGGTCGCGCTGTTCTCCACGCAGGGAGAACTGGCTGGCAGCGAATTTGAGGAAACCCGGCTAATACTCCTGCCGGATGGTGGAGCGGAACAATCGCCCGCTGAATGGTGGGAGGCGATTAATAAGGCAGCCAGACGATTGCTCGCCAAAGGTTTTGCACTGAGTGAGAACATCGTCGCGATAGCCTGTACCGGGCAATGGTCGGGCACCGTTGCTGTGGATGAAGGGGGCAATGCGCTCGCCAATGCAATTATCTGGATGGATTCACGCGGCGCTCCTTACATCAATCGAATTGTTGATGGCTTATTGAAGATCCAGGGATACGCGCTGGGCAAACTCCTGAAGTGGGTACAACTCACCGGCGGTGTTCCCGGGAACGCCGGCAAGGATCCGATCGCCCACATCCTGTATTTGAAGCACGCACACCCCGAAATATATCAACGTACCTGCAAGTTCCTCGAACCGGTGGATTATATCGGTCTATGCCTGACCGGCTGCCTGGCCGCCTC
>DATDRD010000548.1:0-2083 GCA_035291925.1 Anaerolineales bacterium | reverse complement strand
CTGGTGGTCTTGATTGGCGTATTGCTTTCTCCGGAATTGCGAAAGCGCCTGTTCCGGCTCTTCATTCGCGTGGCGTTTACGTATTGGGCATTGTATTTTTTCTTCACACGTTACGGCGATGTGATTGCTTCGTTTGCCATGAACCTGACCGCCACGGGCAATAATGAAGCGGCTGCTGGGCTGGGGGACCTCCCGCCCCCCGTATTCGAACCGCCGCAGGAAACAGCGTGGGTATCCGACCTTGTTGCTTTGCTGTTCATTCTGTTCCTTGCTTTTTTCACATGGAGGTTTCTCCGGTTTTGGAGGGAGGTCGCCGGGCGGGGCGGGGGCAAATCTTTGGATGAGATCGCCAGGGTTGCGCGCTCTTCTTTGCGTGATCTTTCCTTGGGAAGAGATTCAACAAATGTAATTATGAATTGCTATTTTCGTATGAGCGATGTGGTCGCGGATAAACGGAGATTACAGCGCGCTACGGCAATGACGCCTGCCGAATTCGCGATCCGCCTTGAGCATGCCGGTTTGCCGGGAGAAGCAGTGAAAAGACTTACGCGCCTGTTTGAGAAGGTCCGCTATGGTGGTCATAGATCAGGTCCAACAGAAGTGAACGAGGCCGTCGCCTGTCTCACCACCATCCTGCATTATTGCGGAGAGACGGTATGACGCGCCGAGGGCTGGCTCTGGCAGGTGCGGTTGTGATCGCCGCCTTGCTGGCTTTCCCGTTGCGGGAGACGATTCACGAAGCCATCGTTGTCCCCGCTGCTTATTTGTTATGGGCGCTTGGCTTGCTGTATCGTTCCCTGTCCCAGGGTATATGGTGGGTGATCCTCGCAGTGATGGTTATCTGGATCCTTGCGAGGAGTCTGTCCCCTCCACTTCGCCCCGCGGGAAAGATCTTAGCCAGGGCCAGACCGGTGCGTGGAAAGGTGGAAGACCTTGCCGGATGGCTGAATAAATCGAGGGACGGTATTTATTTCAAATGGCTGGTTGCGAACCGGCTGGGCAAGCTGGCTTATCAGATCCTCTTACAGCGTGGTAATGGAAAGCCGCGTTCGGTCTTCGAGCCGCTTACCGGGCCGGACTGGGATCCCACTACGAATTTGCAGAATTATCTTCAATCAGGACTGCAACGCTCGTTCGCGGATTTCCCGAATCCTCGCAAGTTCCTTGCTTCACCTGCAAAAACCCCTCTTGATCTTAATGTGGATGAAGCGGTTGATTTTCTTGAATTACAGATTGATCATTTGCACCCAAGGTGATGGAGAGTAACGTGACAGATATTTCGCAAGTTTCATCCCTGAGCAGACAAGTCATTGCCGAAGTGGAGCGCGCGGTGGTGGGCAAACGCGCCCTCCTTGAAATGATGATGGCATCCGTGCTGGCCGGCGGACACATTCTGCTCGAGGATTTTCCGGGCCTGGGCAAGACACTTGTCGCGCGCAGTTTTGCAACAGCACTTGGCCTGGATTTCAAGCGCATCCAGTTCACGCCTGACCTGCTGCCGGGTGACATTACAGGTGGCTACATTTTCAATCGCACAAAGAATACGTTCGAACTTCGCCGGGGCCCCTTGTTTGCAAATATCGTCCTTGCGGATGAGATCAACCGCGCTTCGCCGAAAACGCAATCCGCTTTGCTGGAAGCCATGCAGGAAGGCCAGGTGACGATTGAAGGTGAGACTTTGCCCCTGCCTGCACCTTTCCTTGTCCTTGCCACACAGAACCCGATCGAATATGAAGGCACATTCCCATTGCCTGAAGCACAGCTTGACCGCTTTATGTTGAAACTTACCGTTGGATATCCCAATATGGAGGAGGAGAAATTGATTTTGCGCCGCCGCCGCGAAAGAAAACAGGACGAGGTCATTCTGCGCCAGATCACGAAAGCAAAACAATTGCTCGAGATGCGCGACGTGGTCGAAACCATTCACGTGGATTCCGATCTCGAAGGCTATATTGCGGCGTTGGTCCACGCTACCCGTGCAGATCGACGCGTTGCCGTCGGCGCAAGCCCGCGCGGCTCGCTCGCGTTTCTCAAGATGGCGCGCGCCAACGCCGTGCTCGAGGGACGCGATTACATCATCCCG
>DATDRD010000547.1:0-2025 GCA_035291925.1 Anaerolineales bacterium | reverse complement strand
CATCGACAAATTCCTGCCCGTCGATGTCTATATTCCCGGCTGCCCTCCAACTCCGCAGGCTCTCATTGCGGGCATGATCAAACTACAGGAAAAGATCGACAAGGAATCGATCAGGAAAGTACGCTGGTACAGAAAGGGTGCCGACAGCGTGGAAGTGCCCGTTCCGATCCTTGGCCCTGATTTGATTGACCCGCGTCGCAACGCGGAGCTCAAAGAGATCGCTGCGGCGAAAGAAGGATAACGCCATGACTACACCAATCTCCCCTTCTGGGACGCTGCAAACTTCGACCGTTGACCTGGGCGCGCGTTTTCCAAACGTTGTCTCCGCCGATAGCCGTGCCGGCTACAAGGGTTGGATGATCCCCAAAGACAATCTCGTCGAAGTTGCGACCGCGATCCGCGCTGAATTCGGCTTTGACCTGCTCAGCTCCCTCACGGCCGTGGATTACTTTCCCGAAAACAAAATGGAAGTGGTCTATCACGCCTACAAAACGACCGGCGGACCCGGATTGGTATTCCGCGTTCAGGTCCCGCGCGATGACCCGATTGAGGTTCCGTCACTGATGGACGTGTGGCCCGGCGTTGACTTTCAGGAACGCGAAGCCTGGGATCTGATGGGGATCAAATTCATCGGTCATCCCGATCTGCGCCGCATCCTGATGTGGGAAGGCTATGAGGGTCATCCACTTCGCAAGGATTGGAAGGAACCGTTTTATGAGGAGGAGACGAAGCCTTTCAAGAGCCGCTGGCCCGATGGTAAATTCTTCCTGGCAGAGGAAAAGAATCCTTTTCACGATAACCTGAAGTTTCCGCAAAATTTCGACCCCGAAAAATGGATCCCCGAGGGCGAGGCGCTGCTCTATGGTTCACTGGCGCGCTATACCATGAAAAATGAAGAAGGCTTGAACACGGATCAGATCGTGATCAATCTGGGGCCGCAACATCCTTCCACGCACGGTGTCTTCCGCGCCGCCATTACATTGGAGGGCGAGACCATTGTTGGGCTGAAACCTGTTGTCGGTTATCTTCATCGTAACCACGACAAGATCGGTGAGCGTAACACGTTCCTGCTGAACATGCCCTTCACGGACCGTCTCGATTACTTTAATTCGATGGCGAACAACTTCGGCTATGCAATCGCAGTCGAAAAACTGATGAATATCCCGGTGGCTGAGCGCGCCGATTATATCCGCGTCATCATGGCCGAACTGACCCGCGTTCAAAACCATCTGGTGTTCATCGGCAACCTGCTCAACGACCTGGGCGCCATGTATACACCCGCCCTCTACGCCTTCGAAGAACGTGAGCTCATCCTCGATATTTTCGAGGCCGTTTCAGGCGCGCGCATGATGTGCAACTACTTCCGCTTCGGAGGTGTGGTGCGTGACGTACCCGATGACGTGATGCAGAAGATCAAGGACCTGGTCTTCGAGCGCCTGCCTGCCAAGACCGATGAAATGGATCGCTTCCTTACTGAAAATGAAGTGTTGGTTTCGCGGTTGCAGGGCGTTCACGTGCTTGACGGGGAAACGGCCGTCAAATACTCGGTGACGGGCCCGGTACTGCGTGCCGCCGGCGTACCCTATGACATCCGCCGCGCCGATCCCTACAGCATCTACGATCGCTTTGAGTTTGATGTGGCAATGCGCACAAACGGAGATCTGTACGATAACTATTTGATCCGCCTGGATGAGATCTTCCAGTCCCTGCGGATTTTGCAGCAGGCCCTCAAGCAGATCCCTCAGGGGCCGATCAACTCTCAGAAACCGCAGTATCAGGTCCGGGTCCCGGCAGGTGAAGCGTATGGGCGCATCGAATCCCCGAAAGGTGAACTCGGCTTTTACGTTGTCTCGAATGGCAAGCCGAATCCCTGGCGCTATCATGTGCGCGCACCATCGTTCGTCAACATCACCCCGCTCGAGCAGATGTGTCTCGGCACCAAGATCGCTGATTTTGTCGCCTTGTTTGGTGTTCTTGACGTCGTGATGGGCGAGTTGGACAGATAGATGTCATTGCGAGCCTGCG
>DATDRD010000546.1:0-3122 GCA_035291925.1 Anaerolineales bacterium | reverse complement strand
AGATGACTGGTACGTAGCAGATTGTCCCGAAGTTGGGACGGTCAGCCAGGGAAAAACCGTCGAAGAGGCTGTTGCCAATCTCAAAGAAGCAACCGAACTTTATCTGGAAGAATTTCCCATGTCAGAAACCAACCATCCATTGTTGACCACCTTTGAAGTGGCGACGTATGCCTAATCTGCCACACTTGTCCGGCAAGGAAATTATCCGTGCATTGGAACGACTGGGTTTTGTGCAAGCGCGTCAACATTGAAGTCATGTCATCATGAAGAAGTCCACGCCAGAGGGAAGCGTTGGTTGCGTTGTTCCTTTGCACAGTGAAGTCGCAATTGGGACATTGCATAGCATTCTCAAACAGGCGAAAATTTCACCAGAAGAGTTTATAAAAGTTGTAAAGTAAATCGGATAAGAAAATGTTTAACGAACTTGAAACTGTTGTGTTGGCTCACGATCTGAAAGATCACAACCTCGCGCGCGGCGATGTAGGGACGGTGGTTCATTGCTACGCGGGTGGAAAGGCGTATGAAGTGGAATTTGTCACTGGCGAAGGGAAAACCATCGCGGTTGTAACACTGGAAAATTCGGATATTCGTCCAATGCAACGTCAGGAGATTTTGCATGTCCGTATGTACGCGGTGGCATGATAAAACATTCAGCACATTTTAGCGGCGGTTTATCCGCCGCTTTTTATTTGTGCGTCGAATTGATTTCCGCGGCTGGATTGGTGGGGAAATGGGCCCCCTCCTGCCTCCCCCAAATGCGACATGAAAACTCTTTATGCGACCAAGAATAAACTGTCGCATTTGGGGGAGATGTCACGAAGTGACAGTGGGGGCTTGGGGGCGGGCTATAATTCGACCATGCCAGCCAAACGCTCCAATCCCAAAACTATGCACCGTGCAGGTGCATTGCGAAGAGAGCCTACACCTGCTGAAAGAAAACTTTGGTCTGTTTTGCGGGGGAATAAACTCAACGGTATAAATTTTCGGCGTCAGCATGCTATTGGAAATTACATCGTTGATTTTGTTTCAATCAAAAAGAAACTGATTATCGAACTTGATGGCAGTCAACATTTGGAACAAGAGGAATACGATGTTGAGCGAAGCAAATATTTGGAATCGCAGGGCTATAAGGTAAATCGATTCTGGAATAATGATGTGATGAATGATGTTAACGGGGTAATTCGAATTATCGAACTTGCTTTGAATGATAAGTGAGTCGCACCCGCGCCGTTGCCAGCCATAACGTCCGCGTGGGCGTGGGTCGCGATTGATCAGTCTCTTGCGGAGACACACTTCGACACCTTCGGTCAGTGCATCGCCTTCGGCAGGTTTTTAGCGGGGTGTATAATATGATTGCGAGGTATCCTATGCAAAATACGTTTCGTACAAAAACACTGGTTACAAAAGGCGGCAAGGTTTCTATCAAAGGTGTGCCTTTTCGCGCGGGTGAATCTGTGGAAGTCATTGTTCGCCGCGGGAAGAAATCCGCGCGCGCGACGAAATATCCCTTGCGTGGAAAACCTGTCATCTATCGTGATCCATTCAAGTCTGCGTCAAGTGATTGGGAAGCCATGCAATGATCGTGCTCGACACGCATATTTGGGTCTGGTGGGTACATGGAGACGAAAGACTTACTTCCAAGCAACTTGAGTTCATTCAAAATAACGAAGCTGGGGAAATTGGCATTAGCGCGATTTCACTTTGGGAAATCGCAGAGCTTGTAGAGAATGGCAAACTTGAATTACCCGTTTCTCTTGAGAAATGGTTTACGCAAGCTTTGAGCTATCCTGGAGTTCAGGTCATTGAATTGACACCTGCGATAGCCACTGAGTCCACGCGCCTGCCTGGGAATTTTCACCGAGATCCTGCTGACCAGATCATCGTTGCCACGGCCAGAATCATGAAATGTAAACTGGTCACATCTGACGAAAGAATACTCGATTATCCGCATGTGAAAACAGTAGGGTGAAATAAGTCCGCGGCTGGAGTGGCGGGAAGATGTGGGCAAACGACCTCATGTTTCGACAGCCTCAACAACGCTGCGCAATGACATGGAGAAAATCATGACGGACAAAGTTCTCAACTGGGGATTGCTCTCAACCGCACGCATCAACCGCGCGTTGATCACTCCATTGCGAGCCTCAAAGCGAAATCATTTACTGGCCGTGGCCTCACGAACGCAGCAGTCCGTGGATCGATATGCGCGTGAATGGAAGATCCCGCGTGCACATGGATCGTATGAAGCTCTACTCGCCGATCCTGAAATCGATGTCATCTATAACTCACTTCCAAACCACCTGCATGCCGAATGGACGATCAGAGCCGTTGAAGCGGGCAAGCATGTCTTGTGCGAGAAGCCGCTTGCGTTGAGCGTGGATGAAGTGGATGCCATGCAGGAAGCCGCGCGCAAGCATGGACGCGTCGTTGCCGAGGCCTTCATGTACCGGCATCATCCACAAACGCTCAAAGTGCAGGACTTGACCAGGAACGGTTCACTCGGGGCCTTGAAATTGATCCGCGGTTCCTTTAGTTTTGTCCTCGCCCGCGAAGGAGACGTCCGCCTTGACCCCGCGATGGGGGGCGGGAGTATCTGGGATGTAGGGTGCTATCCCATCAGCTACGCGCGTACCATCACAGGGGAGAATCCGCTTGAAGTTTTTGGCTGGCAGGTCACAGGTCAGACAGGAATCGATGAGACCTTCGTCGGGCAGATGCGATTTGCGAATGACATCCACGCGCAATTTGACTGCAGTTTCGCCATCCCATTCCACGCGTTCATGGAAATTATCGGAAGCGAAGGAACTTTGAATGTTCCGAATCCTTTTAAACCCGGCGTGGACGAAAAAATTTTTATCACGCGCGGCGATAAGACCGAGACGATCAAGATCAAAGGTCAGGAATTGTACATCGGCGAAGTGGAGGACATGGCCGACGCGATCCTGCTCAGGCATGCCCCTCGTATCTCGCTGGATGATTCCCGCGCGAATGTCGCAGTCATTTCTTCGTTGCTTGAGTCCGCGCGTGCAGGAAAGCCTGTGAGTTTATAGTTGCTGGACAATCCTGTCTCACTCGGCTACACTTGCATCATTCTTTTTCGGAGGCCCCTGCATGGATTTTCACAA
>DATDRD010000545.1:0-4425 GCA_035291925.1 Anaerolineales bacterium | reverse complement strand
GCCATCAAAACACGCCCGGCCAAGGCCCTCAAGGACGCCGTCTAATATCCTCATGCTAACGCACAACGCAAAGGCCCCGCATCGCCGGGGTCTTTGTGCATACAAATGAGCCGCTGGGCTTGATTGATTTCTCTTACAGTGAGAGCAAAGCGTCGATTGAAAAAGTATCAGGGATGGAAGATTGTTGCGAGGACGAGAATTGTGAAGAGAAAACACAGCCACAGATTTCACGGATTTTCACTGAGGATAAAAAAAAAGAAAAATCCGTGCCAATCGGTGTAATCCTGTGGCTAGATTTCAGAAAAAGAGTCAAATGACCGTCACACGGATAGGCAAAGTGTGCAGGCAAAAGAGGAGTTGACCAAAGACCTGCGAGAATTTCTCATCTCGATCATGCCAATGATCAAATCTGTGGATGGCTTTTGTTTCGGCGGATTAAAATCCTGCCTCAGTTCAGGAAAGTCCGCTCAAGCGGACTCGCTCCTCAGCCCTAAGGGCTTCCATGAACTGAGGAAGGGATTTATCCCACACGAGATTCTTCAATCAGCGCTCAAAGAAGGATGCAAACATGAAAACCAGACTCATCCTTGTAATCTGTCTGATTTTGACTTTCTTGACCGCTTGTGGTCAAGTATCTATTCCTACACCTACTGCAACACCCACTGCGATACCAACAAACACCCCCGCGCCAACAGCTACGCCAACGCCTACATCTACCCCAACACCAATTCCAACCGCGACAAGAGAATTAACCCTTGAAGAGAAATTTGGACATTTAGTGCCAATTGACGAAAAGGTTGTGCTAGCCAAAGCCGGAGAATTCTCTATCGGCGACCCGCAAATACCGTCTGGTACGAAATATACGGAAATGCAGTTTCGTGCAACTGGTGAGAGCAGAAGAGAACAGACTTCTTTGGGAGAAGTAGCCACAGTACACCTAGTGTTTAGAGATAACGATGGGGTACTCCAGGATGTTTGGATGATATTTGCCGGTTATAGCTTTGGTGTAAATAAAGATGGTATCAACGTTACGCAGGGTGACCAATTTAGAGTTGGTACGCCGGACGAGCTTTTAAAGTTCGTCTGTCCAGGCACCTATTTTGAAGTTACAGTGGCGTGGCAAAAAGGAACCAGGAAAAACATACCTGAGCAGTGTGCTTCCGATCCTCGTTGGCGTGGTGCATGTAATGAACTGCGTCAAGAAGCTTATCGAAGAATCGCTGATGATAGCGAAGCATTGAAACGTCTTGTTGAGGGGAATGGAGTGGAATCGAGCAATTTTAGATTGGTCCCATTTTATTTATCGGTTAGACATGGGGTCCCAGCACCATCAACGAATGGGCTGGGATGGGAATTTGAGGTGGAGGGGAATACTGAAGGATGCACCGAAGGATGGACCGGTGGGAATCAAATCACATCACTTCAAATAAGGCAGGGCTACCTGACTGCCCAATCTACAGGTGACGATCCTTATATTTTTTCTCCTGTTATCCAATCTCCGGGTCGTTTGGGAAGCGGAATTGATGCAGAGGCTTTCCCTACAATCGAAATCCGAATGAAAGTTTCATTGGGTGAAACAGCACAACTTTTCTTTATTGTTATGGCCACCCATCCTGATTACATACAGGATTTCACTTTCGATGAAGCGAAATCTTTGCCTTTCTCAATTACTGGCGATGGGCAGTTTCATACTTATACTCTTGATATGACTAAAGAAATGAAATGGAGTGGTGGCATTTATCAACTTCGCCTTGATCCCACTGATACCCAAGCAATGATTGAGATTGACTATATACGCCTAAAAGGGCCCTGATTCATTGACACCACATAACCAGTGATATAATCTCCCCGTCCGTACTTGCGAAGTGCCGCAAAGCGGTAGTAGGAGCATAGCGAATGACAGACATCCTGTAGTCAACCAAGTTTTTCAGGGCACCAACCCGCTGCATTAATTCACGTCGGCACTTTGCTGGCGTTCACAGCCGAGGCTTGCCCTCGGTTTTCGTTTTTAAGTTACAGACCTGACATGTCTCATCTGCGCCGTCGCCATTCATAACTCTCGCGTGGACAGAGATGACAAAAGATCAAACTTTTGCGAAGACATGTCAGGTCTCGCCCATCTACAGGTCACCTATGCTTACCGCACACCACATCCACAAAACCTACGGCATCCAGCCCATCCTTCAAGATATCTCATTCAGCATCAGCATGGGAGAGCGCACCGGTCTCATCGGTCCCAACGGCTGCGGCAAGACGGCACTCATGCGCATCCTGGCTGGACTCGAACAGCTGGATTCTGGGACTGTCACTTCGACGCGCCCTAATTTAAGGATTGGATATCTCGCACAAGGAATGGATTTCGAGAACGATGAAACGCTTCAGACTGCGCTCAGCCTGAATCCTGTTTCCCAAGCAGATCTCGAAGCTGAAATCGCTTCGCTTGCTTCAGCCTTATCGTCCAACGCAAATGACTCACGCATCCAAGCCAAATACGACTCTGCCCTAAATCAGCTTTCAGCGGTCGGCAGTCAGCCATCAGCAGTCCTGGGCCCACTAGGTCTTGCAGATCTGCCCCTCGACACTCCGGTCTCGCACCTCAGCGGCGGACAGAAGACTCGTCTTATGCTGGCGCGCGTCCTGCTCGAAGAGCCCCATCTGTTATTGCTAGACGAACCCACTAATCATCTCGACATCGAAATGCTCGAATGGCTGGAAGGCTGGCTCACACGTTTCAAGGGCGCGGCATTGATCGTCTCCCACGACCGCGCCTTTCTGGATAACACAGTCACATCCATTCTCGAACTCGACCCGGTCACGCACCACACCAAGTCCTACCCGGGTAACTATGCTGATTACCTTGAACAGAGGCTCAGCGAGCGTGAGAAGCAAGCTCAGGCTTATCAGGACCAGCAGGATGAGATCGCGCAACTACGCGCCGCCGCGGCTCATATCCGTGGGCTGACGAAAATGCGCAAAGGCGGCAAAGCGGATCCCAAGAACACGGACGGTTTTTCTGTGGGTTTCTTCGGCAACCGCGCCACCAAACGCACCGCAGGACGCGCCAAACATATCGAAGCGCGCATCGAAAAGATATTGACTGAAGAGCAAATCGAAAAGCCGCGCTCCTCCTGGCAAATCAAACTGGATTTCGGCGCGCCCGTTCATCAATCCAAAGATGTGTTGGTTACGGAAAAACTAGCAGTCGGCTATGACAAGCCATTGCTCACAGACTTGAACCTCCACATCCGCGCGGGGCAACGGATCGCTCTGACAGGTCCAAACGGCACAGGCAAGACCACTCTCATCCGCACGATTGCAGGGAAACTGAATCCGCTGGCGGGCAACTTGAAGCTTGGTATGACCGTCAAACTCGGCTACATGACCCAGGAACAGGAATTGCTCAATCCGGGTTTCAATGCGCTGCAATCCATTCAAAGTGTAGCCGCACTCAACGAAACCGAAGCACGCAACTTCCTGCATTACTTCCTGTTCAAAGGGGATGACGCGCTTCGCCCCACGCGCGAACTCTCTTTTGGCGAACGTGCCCGCCTGCAACTTGCACTGCTCGTTGCGCAAGGCTGTACATTCCTCCTGCTCGACGAACCCATCAACCATCTGGACATCCCTTCGCGGGCGCGCTTCGAAGAGGCACTCGCCAATTTCAAGGGAACCATCCTCGCCGTCGTCCATGACCGTTACTTCATCGAACGCCTCGCCTCCGACGTGTGGACGGTGAAAGATAGGAAGGTTGAGAAGTGGTAGGAAATATTCGCGCTGAGCGGAGCCCCGCTGGTTGAGTAGGCGGCGCGCGAAGCGTTCCGCCGTATCGAAACCGAGGGCGCAGACGAAGTGCATGAACCGGAAATAAATACGATGAAAACAATAACCCCCACTTCATACCCCAATGTCAACAAAATATTGACCTTGTTACTTTCCAGTGTGAAAGAGATCTTAGGCACTCATTTCACCGGCATGTATCTATTTGGCTCTCTGGCAAACGGCGACTTCGACGCAGACAGCGACATCGATGTTCTCGTCGTTACAAACGATGAAATCCCAGAGAATATGTTTTCGGCGTTACACGCAATGCATGTGCGTATCGCAGAGATTGACTCCCCATGGGCTATCCAACTGGAAGTCTCATACATTCCACAGAACGCACTTCGCCGCTTCGACCCAACCAATAAACTCCACCCGCACATTGACAGAGGCAGCGGAGAAAGTCTCCATATGCTGAAACACGAAAGCGATTGGGTAATTCAACGTTATGTTTTACGAGAACGAGGCATCACATTGGCAGGCCCCGCTCCACAGTCCCTTATTGACCCCGTCTCGCCAAACGAATTACGGCAGGCTGTAGTGGACGTATTACCTTTGTGGGCAAAACCAATCCTCGATGATCCCCTGCAAATCAAAAGCCGGGGA
>DATDRD010000544.1:0-5298 GCA_035291925.1 Anaerolineales bacterium | reverse complement strand
TATCTACAACCACAGTAGCATTGCCTTCGCCCGTGCAGTAGATATGCAGGCTGTAACCACCCACATCCACGCGTTGACCGGGAGGCGGGAACTGCTTGAAATCTGCGGCAGTGGTCCGACGCTGGTAGATATAGCCGATGGTGAGAAGCAGGACAATAATGAGTATGAGCCAGAGGGCAACGCGTGGAATCCATGTGAGGTAGTGAGAGAGTGCAGAGGTTTCAGTAGTCATGATTGTTTTCCTTTGTTGCTTTTATACATACTTCAAAGTATGTATAAATGGTAAAAAAATTTCTTGTTACTTGCAGATCCCATCAAAGAAGATATCGGCAAAAGATTCGGCGCTAACTTTGAGCGAAAACGCCTTCGGGGAAGCCAGCCACAATTGAATGACGCCATTTTCAAACGCCAGAAATGCGCGTGCCATGTCGGCAGGGTCCATATCATTGCGCAACATGCCCTGAGCGATCCCCTGTCGCATCACGTCGGTCAAGCCAGCTACAAGAGCAGCACCTGCTTCCAGTTGCTTCTTGCGACCTGGCTGGAGCTCAGGTTCCAATCCCGTTTTGAATAGCGCCAGCTCCATCACAGCACGTGCTTCCTTATCTTCCTCAATCAACGCGCACTGGCGAACAAAAACCCGGCGCAAAATTTCAAGCAGCGTTCCACCTTCAGCCACCGCCTTTTGCACCACTGCTGCACCGCGCGCGGAAAACTCCTGGACCAATGTATTGTAAAGATCAGCCTTGCTTTTGAAATGCCAGTAGATCGCGCCGCGCGTGACCTTTGCCGCTTTGGCCACATCGTCAAGTGTCGCAACTGCATAGCCTTTCGCGCTGAAAACGGATAATGCCGTCCTCAATAAAGTGGCGCGGGTGATTGCGGCTTCTTCCTTCGTTCGTCTCATATTATACATACTAATGCGTATGTATATTTTTGTCAAGGGAAAATCAGCGGGTTAATTCAACTACCAGCGTATCCATCGCCAAATCCAAAGTGATCTGGCTTGTCTTTACCCCCTCGTCAATGGAAAGCAAGTTGTGATAAATACTCTCAAGCGATTCAATTGAAAAACGCCCCGCTTGCTGTGTCACCTTCTCGGCCACAAATGGATGCACGCTCAATACGCGCGCCACGTCACTTTGATTGCCGCGCCCGTCCAGGATTTCACGCGCCTGGATCAACAAACGGAACTGCCGCACGACCATGCCCCACAATGAAAAAGGATCTTCGGTCTCGAGCAGGCGATGCAGTAAATGTTGTGCGGATTTGCCATTCCCATTGGATAACGCGTCGACAAAATCAAACACTGATTGCTGGGATGTGACAATGCAAACCGCCTCCACATCGGATCCGGCAACTGGTCGCGCCCAATTCACGTATGTCAGCAATTTGGCGATCTCCATCCCCGCCTGACGCGTGTCCACGCCGGTCATGTCTTTGAGCATCTCTGCGGCGCGCGGCTCGATCTGTCCGCCCTGGTTCCTGGTCTCATTGATAATCCAGCCTGGCATGTCTTTCAGACGCGGGAGCATAAAGGCTTTGGTTTGGACCAGTTTGCTGTTTTTCTCCGCCCATTTGTTTAGCCAGTGTTTATCGGCTTCTCTCGGTTCGACGGATTCATACAGCACCAGGCGCGCTGTCTCGGGCGCTTTTTTAAGGAATTCAAAAAACTTTTTGCGCGCGGATGGATTGTTGTATTTAGCAGAGGGATTTGCCAGAAGCACCAAACGTCTCTGCGCGAGGAATGGCATGGCATTGACAGCATTGTTCAAATCGTTTTCGCTCATGGAACGCGCATCAAGACGCGCGCTGTTCATAGCTGCGCTGGTGGGGTCCGGGAAATCAGACTCAAAGTCTTTGAGCTTGCGCGAGATGGCGAATTCGTCGTTGCCGAAGAGGAAATAAATGTTGGGCATGGCTTAGCCACAGAGCACACTGAGACCGCAGAGATTCTTTTTGATTTTCTCAAGGAACTCCGTGATCTCTGTGGCTGTTCTTATTTCGTGATGATTCGATGAACACCTTTTCGTACCGGGGCAACATCGACGATCTGCATATTGCCCAGGTCAGCTTCGGTGGTGACGTTGGCTTGCAACCACGAGCCAAGAGGCCGGCTTAGAAAAAAGCCAAGGACCGCGAATGTCAGCGCAAGGGGGATCAATATGATCCGCCAGAAGGGAGAGCGAACTCCTCGAAACGGTGCCCAGGCAAACAGCCCCGGAAGAAACGCGGTGGTCACCAGGTTTGTCCCACAGCCCGGGTGGACAGCCAGCCCGCTTTCGCCGGCACGCAGGCGATTCATCGCTTCGGTCACGGCAGATTGAATATCCCGTGTGTCAAAGTCTCCAAAGAGGAAAAAGCCCGCAGGGTTGGAATGTCCTGCCATGTTTTGATTTTTGTACTTGTGTGCAAGGATATGAAGCGTGGCGTGTTCGAGCGCGTGATTGCGCCGGGTCTCAAGGATGAGAGGAAGGTCAAGCAGCATGTGATGATTATACATGCAATACATGATAAACATCACGGCATATTTGGTGGTTCTTTGAAATTTCTAATCAAAACCTATGCAAACTCATGTTGCTATTTAACCCAAAATGGAGACAATGGAAACTACATACATCTGAATTTCGATTGTGAGGAACTCATGTCCCAACAGAATCGTGCAAACAATAAATCGCACATCCCGTCAAATTCCATTTTGTTTGAGAAGATCGTCCCTGCTGCATTGATCGGCATGGGGATCGTCACACTCGGTTTGATCCTGTTCGCCGCAGGCGTTTTACTCGGAATCGTGCAATTCTAACCCCTCTGGAGAAATAAATATGTCAATCAACCAAATTCTTCCTTTCATCTCAACAGCTGTCATGCTCTGGTTCACAGTGGATGTCTTTCAGCGCTACTTCGTTCGCCGCAACCCTGCCTTTTTATATTGGGGCATCGGTTTGGCAATGTTTGGTGCAGGAAGTTTCGCCGAAGCCTATCTCTCCCTGGCATGGAACAGATGGATATTCTTTGTGTGGTACCTTTTCGGCGCGGCGTTGAATGCCGCCTGGCTCGGGCATGGAACATTGAACCTGCTGGTACGCAAGAAATGGGTGAACATTGTAACCGGGCTTCTGATCGTGGGAAGCTTGTTTGCCGGTTATCTTATGTTGCAGGCAATGCCGAAATTGGATGAGACCGTTTTTACAACGAGCAAGCCGGTCAGTGAGCAATATGGAACCAAGGTTTTGGAAACCGGTGAATCCGCTCCTGCGAATGCACAGACCATCACCACCACCTATCGCGGCGAAGAGGTGACGGCTGTTCGCGGTCTTTTGCCGCTTGGCACTCCTGTGCGTCTGACCACACCGTTCTTCAATATCTATGGCTTGCTGACGTTGGTCGGTGGCGCGATATGGTCGGCATATTTGTTTTGGCGCAAACGCGTGATGCCCAACCGTGTGATTGCCAATTTGTTGATCGCGGCGGGTGCATTATCCATCGGCTTTGCCAGTACTTTGACCCGCCTGGGCTATGGTCAGTTCCTGTATCTGGGTGAATTGCTCGCGGCAATCCTGATGTTCATTGGCTTCCGTGTTGCGGCGCGGCCACAACCCGATGAAGGGATAGTCCAAAACACCATCCTGGCCTCTGCTGATTAATATCAACAGAGAGAATCAAAAATACATGAGCCGTGGATTTCTTCCACGGCTCATGTATTGCTGTCGATTCAATCGATCAATGATTGGCATCCTCCAGCTTGCGATAGGTTTCCAGCAGACTGATCAAGATCTGGTCGGTGAAGGTATGCATCTTGTGAAGCATATCCTCCCAGGCCCTGCCCGAAAGGATATTCGCCTCGCGATAGACCTTCATGACAGATTCGATCAGGGCATTGCGGAAAAACAGCAATGCACGTGTGGCATCCACTCCGCTGAGTCCATAGCGGCGGGCACGCGAAGCGTATTCATACCCGATGGCGTGCGCTTCGGAGTCGTCGCCGTTTTCCGATGCCAGATAAGTCATCAATCCGTGCGACAATGAGCGGGCACTCTCACGATATTGTCCGCGCGCGTTTTCGTCCAACTTCTGATACCAGCTCTCGGATTCCAGATTGGCTTCACCGATCTGCACACGGACATTTTTCATGGCAGTGTACAGAATGCTTTCAGGTTCCACGCGCACTTCGCGGGCGGTCTTTGCCCATAGCAACACTTCGTCGCGGCGATAACGGCGGTGTCCGCCGGATGTACGGTGTGTAGGCAAAACCCCTTTATCGGACCAAAGCCGCACAGTGCTCGGATGCACTCCCAGGAGTCTTGCTGCGTCGCTAAGGGAAAGCCATTCGTCGGTCATAGTTTATTCAGCCGCCAGCGCCACCTTTTCAACATAAGATGGCTCCTCAATTTGCTTCTTGAATGCATTGACGTCGATGCGATAAAGCATGAACGCGGCGACGAACAGCATCAACGCTTCGATGCTGAAGACAACGAGATACCCGCTCAGAGCCTGGCCTGTTGCCTGCGTCACCACATCGCGCACGACACCGCCAAGGATGGATCCCGTTAAACGCGACAGCGCGTTGGAGAATCCCCACGCGCCGATATAGAGTCCCACCATGCCGGGCATGGTGAGGTCGAACATGAGCGAGAGATTCGCGACTGTAGAGAGTCCTGTGCCAATGCCAAGAAGAGTCACACCTGCGTAAAAGATGTTTTGGTCGACAAGGATACCACTGATCACAATGACGATAAAACCGAGCAGGGCTCCTGTATTACCGAATTGCGCGACCAGACGTTTGGATACGCGCCCTTCGAGCAATCCTGCAATAATGATGGCAAGGAGTACAAACGTTCCCCAAATGGACGTGATGCGCGTGGTCTGGGTCACGGTCATGCCGAAGGCTTCCGCGCCGAAAGGTTCGAGCAGCACATCCTGTCCGAGAATGGCGGCGAGCAGCAGAAGCAGATAGATGAAGAATGTGCGCGCAACAGGATTGGCCGTGATGGCAGAAGTCATTTGGTTAACGGTATAGGCTTCGGATTTCTCGGCCCCCCTTTCATCCCCCCATTTTCGCAATTCTTCGTTCCCTATCCCAGAAAAATCTGGGCTAACGAAAATGGGGGGAACGAGGGGGGTCGAGCGTGGTTCCAGTTTGATGAGCCCGAGCAGACCGAGGCTCAGGGCAGAAGCGGCTACAACTCCAAAAGCGCGGCTGAGGGCTTCAGGCGTGTATGGATCCACCATGCGGCTGAGTCCGATTGCAGTCACGATAATGGATACGATCATCATGAACCACATCGTCGCAATGGTCTT
>DATDRD010000543.1:0-4365 GCA_035291925.1 Anaerolineales bacterium | reverse complement strand
TGCCACATCACGTACGGTGATGCTCTTCGAATTCGCATCGGATAATAATGTCCTTTTCCCGCTTTCGACTAATTTTTGTGCCTGGATCTCAATCGCGCGCCCACCAGCAAAGGCCTCCAAACAACCATGGTTGCCGCAGGTGCACAGCGGCCCTTTTTCATCAATGGTTAGATGCCCGATTTCACCAGCCGAGCCGGTCGTGCCCCCAAAGATTTGCTGGTTAATAATGAGACCTGCTCCGATTCCGCTGCCCACTTTAATGAAGGCGAGATTCTTTTCGCCTCGTCCTGCTCCATATACCCATTCCCCCAAGGCGCCAAAATTTGCATCATTGTTTAAAGTAACCGGAACATTCCATAAGTCTTCCAGCGTGGTGCGGATCGGAAACCGATCCCAGCCGGGCATGATTGGCGGTGACATCACCATTCCTGTGTCTGTAATGACAGGTCCTGGTACGCTAAGACCGATTGCAGATAGATCAGCAATTTGCACGCCATTCTTTTCCAAAATGGAATTCAGTGCGCGGTCCGCCTCCTCCAGGCATTGCTCCGGACCATCGGCAATTCGAAATAGCTGTTCTGTCTCATCAAGTATGTGAGCAGAGAAATCTCCCAAGGCAACGCTTAAGTGAGTAGCCCCCATATCGATCGCTGCGACCAGCCCGGATCTGGGATTGATCTCCAATACAACAGGCGGCCGCCCACTTCGTGTGGAGCGGCTCTCTGTTTCAAGGATAATACCATTTTCAATCAGATCATTACTGATGATGGTCACGCTGGCCCGGGTTAACCCCAATTCCTGGGCAATATCTGTCCTGGAAATCCCTTTTCCTGCAAAGCGAATCATATCTACTACTGCATGTTTGTTAAAATTCTTAACATTGTGATTTGCCGGGAGCAGATAGAAAGCACTCAAAAGGCACCTTGGTGAATACTCTGAGGCTAATTGCTAACTAAATTTTTCCGATTTTTTTTCTGATTTTATCCATCATAGCACGAATAATATCCTTTTTCAAGAGGTTTATTAAAAATATGCCAGCTGCTTATTGAAGTTAGTAATAAAGGGTAAACCTTCGTGGGATAGGTTTTGAAAAAAATCTGGCAGTTTGTAAATATGGAAATTTGGATTTCCCGGAAGGAAATCTGGAATGGGATTGTTGGTGCAGCAATGACTTCTTCCGCATTGCTAATGGTCATATGGGTATTGCGAGGAACGAATCCAATACGGATGTGTTGGAAATAAAAAGTTGGAATAGGAGGTTTTGCATTATGGAACTTGTTCTGATTTCTCCCAAGGGCCCCCTGTATCGACATCGCGGAGGCATCTTCAAACAAAACCTCCGCTATGCTCCGCTCACTCTCACTACTCTCGCGGCATATATTCCTCCAGAACTTAATATGGAAGTTGAGATCATGGATGAAGGCATTGAGGATGTCGATCTCAACTTGACTGCCGACCTGATCGGCATGACGGTTATCACAGGTTCATCGAAACGCGCATATCATCTTGCGGATCACTTCCGCAGTCGCGGCATACCGGTTGTGCTGGGCGGACCTCACGTAACGCTTATCCCTGCGGATGCCCAGCCTCATGCAGACTCCATCGTCGTCGGCTATGCAGAAGATACATGGCCCGAACTCTTGCGTGATTTTGTTTCGGGGCGGATGAAACCCCGCTACACTCAAAGCTCGAACCTGAGTCTCGCCGATCGGCCTTTCCCTCGCCGGGAGTTGATGAAAGCCCATCGTTACCTGACCACGCACGTCTTTGAAGCGACGCGTGCCTGCGTCCACAGCTGCGACTTCTGTGTTGTGCCCACAGCCTGGGGAATTAAACCTTATCTCAAGCCGGTTGAAGATGTGGTTGCAGACATCAAACAACACTGGGCCAGGAGAATTATCTTCATGGACTTGAATCTGATTGCCGATAAGGGATATGCGGCGAAACTTTTCGAAGCGCTCATCCCGCTGAATCTAAACTGGTTTGGCCTTTCCACCACCCTGCTTGGCAAAGACAAACCATTGCTCGAACTGGCAGCACGCAGTGGGTGCACGGGTTTGTTGATGGGTTTCGAGTCGATCACGCCCGAAAATCTCAAGATGTCCAAAAAGGGATTCAACTCGCCCGCGCAATATCACGATCTGGTTGCGATGTTGCATCAATATGGGATCACGCTCATGGCTTGCTTCACCTTCGGCATGGATCATGATCCGCCCGATGTCTTTATGAAGACCGCGAAGTTTGCCATCGAAGCGGGCATTGACCTGCCGCGCTATGCAATCGTCACGCCGTTCCCGAATACAGGTTTATATAAACGCCTTGAAGCCGAAGGCCGCATCCTCACCAAAAACTGGGAACTCTATGATGCCCAACATGTCGTCTTTCAACCAGGCCTGATGACTCCGCAACAACTTTACGCGGGTCATGAACAGGCCTGGAAGCACACTTACTCTTATACGGCAATGGCAAGGCGCTATCTCAGGTCGCGCATCCAAACGCCTGTCTGGTGGGTCGCCAACATGGGCTACCGTTTTTACTCTCATCACTTGCATGACTTTTACAACTGCGATTGGATCATCGGTCAACTCGAACCGCAGAAACAATCCTCCCCAAAATCAGATTTGATTCAAGTGCATGGAGATTAATTCATGCAGTCCATTGCTCAA
This sequence comes from Anaerolineales bacterium, assembly GCA_035291925.1. Taxonomy (GTDB): domain Bacteria; phylum Chloroflexota; class Anaerolineae; order Anaerolineales; family Villigracilaceae; genus Defluviilinea. Next base: position 1,699 of record DATDRD010000543.1, on the reverse strand, counting down.
CTTGAAGCAAATGTTGCGACACGACCAAATAGCATCGAAACCAATCAAGCTCTGGCAGATGCCTATGTAAAACAGGGTCGCTGGAAGGAAGCGTCTGAGGCATATCGGGCTCTTATATCGTTGTATCCTGCTACAGCACTGCTATTTATTAATCGTTTACGACTTGGCGCGCTGGCTTTGGGGATATCATCTGTCTTTATCCTGCTCGGGCAGGTCATACAGCCATCCCTGCTCGATGCTCGAACCAGTTCAAATGATTTCGCAAGAGCATTAACTTCCAATGGATATCTCTTCGCGCAGATTCTCCTTCTGCTGGCCTTTCCACTTTTCTCCACCGCCGCGATCTCAATCTACAAACTCCTTTCGTATTCACGCGATCATCGTCCTGCTTTTTGGGCGATGGTATTTTCTCTGGTCGGCGTTGGATTGTCCATGCCTGCTCTTGGAATCAATGTGGTTGTCCTGCCGTTGAGCGGGCGGCTGTATCTTGATGGAGAGACAGGCGCGCTGAGTATATATCCTGCAATGCAGGATTATCCCTGGTCGTTGATACTGAAACTTGGCGGTTATTTGCTGGTGATCGGCGTTGCAGTTTTCAGTTGGGTCATCTGGCGTAATCAGAATCTCTCCAAATGGGGAGCCGCGCTCTATTTGGCTGGCTGGATTTTATTTGTAGTATCGAATAATCAGGTTTCAAAAACTGGATTATTCTCCATTGGATTCCTGATCGCGCTGGGCGGGGTTGCATTGGCAAGAGCCATTTGGATTCAAGCGGCGCTTCAATTTACGCCGACAACTGATTCCTCACAAGAGACGGACTCATGAGACTGACGCTGATCCACCCGTGCATTGGACGGCGTATTGGCCAACCGTACATCCGCCTCTGGCAAATGGAGCCTTTGCCTCCCGCCGCGGTAGCAGGGCTAACTCCACGTGAAGTACAGATCAAATTTTATGATGACCGCATGGAGCCCATCCCGTTTGATGAGCCGACGGATTTAGTGGGAATCAGTGTCGAAACCTATACCGCCAGGCGCGCCTACCAGATCGCGAGTGAATATCGCCGGCGCGGCATTCCCGTTGTGATGGGCGGGTTTCATGCCACGCTTTGCCCCGAAGAAGTATCTCAATATGCGGACGCGGTCGTCGTCGGCGAGGCTGAATCGCTCTGGGATCAGGCCTTGCAGGATGCGCAACGCGGCACGCTGAAAACCTATTATCGCTCTGCTTCGCGTCCATCACTGGCAGACCTTCGCCCGAATCGTTCCATTTACGCCGGAAAAAACTACCTGCCCATCGGCCTGGTGGAGGCGGGACGTGGCTGCCATTTCGTCTGTGATTTCTGCGCAGTGCAGACAATATTCAATCATACACAAACGCGTCGCCCTGCTGATGATATTTTCAGCGAACTCGAAAAAATGCGCGATAAACCGCTTATCTTCTTCGTGGACGATAACATCACTTCGAACATGGACCAGGCCAAGGCTTTCTTCCGTGAACTGGCGAAGCTTAAGATCCGCTGGGTGAGCCAGGCCAGCATCAACGCCGCGCACGATGAGGAATTTCTGCAGTTGATTGCCGCGAGCGGGTGCCAGGGCGTGCTGATCGGGTTCGAATCGCTCAACCCCGATAACTTGAAGAAAATGAACAAGGGTTTCAATACCATGCAGGGCGGATATGAAAAGGCGTTGAAGAATCT
>DATDRD010000542.1:0-6281 GCA_035291925.1 Anaerolineales bacterium | reverse complement strand
GCGTTCAATGGTTATTACCGGGGATATCAAAGCTGGCGTGATCTGGGCCGGGGTCGTTGCATCCTACCCGGACATGTTCACGCGCTGGCGTAGAGGGACAGGATCCTCCCTTACAGCGACTCCCTCTCCACGTTCCTGGCGTTTTTCCTTAATGCAGGCGTACGGCTCCCCGGAAGAAAACCCTGCATTTTGGAGTTCCATTTCGGCGAACTCCTATCTAAGAGACCTGTCGGGGCCGATCCAACTCCATCATGGCACGGCGGATGAAGACGTACCCCTGGAGTTCTCGGAACTGCTCTTTTATCAAATGCTTGAAGCGGATCAATTTGTGGAGCTCTACAAATACGAAGGAGATAACCACAACATTTCAAATTATTTCAGCCAGGCCATGCAACGCACCATTGAGTTTTTCGATCGCTATGTGAAATAGCATTTGTCCAAACACTGGCAAAAGACCCAGGGCTCGTGACCATTTTTGCTGTCGGGGGTTTTATTTCAACGTAGTAGCATGCTCGTTTAACGGCGGCAATTTCACAGCCCCACGCGAGGCGGGAATTATCCACTTGCAAACCTGGAGCTTCGAATGGAAGCTGGTTTGGAGTAAAATGGGCACAATTATACGAATTAACTACTACTGGCACACAATAGCAGAAGAGTACATGGCAAGGAGGCTGGCAATGTTCAAGACCCAGAACCTGTATCAGAACGATGAGAAATGGAAGAATACCAAACTGGGGGATTCCTCTGAAACTATCGGCGGATGGGGATGCCTTCTCACATCTGCCACCATGATGTTGAATGGGATTGGCTATAAAGAGACTCCGGAAACCGTTAATGAAAAAATGAGAAAAGCTGGCGGTTTTCAGGGAGCGTTTTTTATTCCCAGCGTTTTGCCTCTTGTATGGCCGAACTGCGCCTATCGCGATATGCAGCCCTGTGAAAGTTCTCCCGCCCCTATCGCCCAAATTGATGCGGCGGTCGCGGCTGGAAAACCTGTCATCCTCCAGGTGGACTGGAATAAACAGACGGGCATTCAAACCCATTTCGTCCTGGTAAAAGAGAAAAAAGGCGACGATTACGTTTTGTATGATCCCTATAAATACAGCGGCGATGGGCCTGACAAGGAAGTTTTGCTGACCAGCCGCTACAAATACAACGGCGCGACACTCGCATCGGAAATCAGCGCGGTGCTGTGGTTTGATTCGTACGGTGCCGCCCCTCCCAAACCGCCCAAGATGACCAGGCTGCCCATCCCCGCTGATAAGTTTACTCTCTACGCTGTAGAAGATGATCTCGCGCTGCGGGCCGATCCATCGACAGACGGCTTTCTGTGGAAACGCATGGTGGATGGCACCGAACTCATCTGTCTCGAACCAAAAGCCACTGCAACAGCAAAGATCGGTGTGAACGGTCAGTGGATCAATGTGCAGGACCGGGATGGCGACCAGGGATACGTCGCCGCGTGGTATGTTTCAGAGACAAAAGGAAAACCTCCGGCTTCCGCTTCGGGGGCAACGCCTGCACCTGTTCCCGCTACATCAACGTCTCCAACCTCCAAGCCATTACCGGCAGGCGCCATCGCGCTCTATCCAATCGAAGAACTCGCCTTACGAACACAACCTGTGATTGCACCCGAAACACTAATTCGACGAGTCCCTGTTACCGAGCAATTGATATGCCTGGAGTCAGCTAACCAGGCCATTCCCAAGGTCGGTGTGACGGGACAATGGCTCAAAGTGCGGGATGCATCCGATAAAGAAGGATATGTGGCTGCGTGGTATGTCAGATATGCAAGCGGCTCCGTTAAGCAATCGCAGCAGGCAGCTACTACGGCAAGTGTTGTTGCCTCCGTCAATGGCGGTATGTTGAAAGTCAGAGCCACCGCTGAGGGAGTCGCACTACGCAAACAACCTGTTGTCAGCGATGCCACTTTGATCAAGCGTCTGCCTCTCGGAACAGAGCTAACGGTCACTGAGCCGAACGCCGAAATCAAGATCGGTAAGAATGATCAATGGCTCAAAGTAAAAGATCCCACCGGCGCCGAAGGTGTTGTGGCTGCCTGGTTTGTTGCCCGCTAATGGAGGAATATCTCCTCATTTGTGCCGATATATGTAGAGGAAATTAGCCATGCTATCAAATACTCAAGAGACTTCAATCATAGAGGGACCTGCCATGGAAACAGAAGCACCGAGAACCACACCCATCCTGAATGTCGCCTGGGCTCGATTCTCAGAGCTGGACACGAATGCACTTGCGCGCGCTAAGTCGCACATGCGCATGCGGCGCGGGATAGCCATCGTCGGCATACTGGCGACATTATTTGCCATCCTTTCCCAATTATTTCCACAAGATTCCGGGTTGATTGGGTGGGGTTTCAGAGTGTTTCTCATCCTCATGCCACTCATTGCATCAGGCCTGGCGGCATTTACAAAAATATATTATTCCACGGGCGACTGGTTGACCACACGTGCCGGGGCTGAAGAGATTTTGAAGGAAATCTATTATTTTCGCACTATTTTGCAGAAGAGCAGATCGCGCCGCACGTATCTCGAAAAAAGGCTTGCAGAGATCCAGAGACAGGTCTATCGAAACCTGGGCGGCGAACTGGTTTTCAAGAAATATAATGGGCCAATTCCATCGAATTACCACCCCGATGACCCGAACAGTGATCCGGGCTTTGCCGATTTGACCGGTGACGAGTATTTCAGGTATCGCCTTGAACACCAGCTTGCCTGGCATAGAAAAAGAATCAGAGAATACCAGCGCGAACGAGTTCGTCTGCAAATCTTCATCATTGCCGCAGGAGTACTTGGCGCCTTTTTGGCGGCGATCGGCGGGACTTTGAGCCTTTGGGTTGCACTGACGGCTTCTTTCACCGCCGCCTTACTCGGCTGGCAGGAACTGCGCAACATTGATGTGATCATACGTAACTACAGCAAAGTGGTCCTTGAGTTGATGGTGCTGTACGACCATTGGATCAATCTTGAACCTGAGGAACGCACCACTGCACAGTATTACCGGATGGTGCGCGGTACGGAAGAAGTCCTCTGGGCGCAAAATATGGAATACATACGATCCCAGCAGGAAGCGTTGAAAGAGGCTGATCTTGAGGAAGAGGCAGGCCTGGTCAACCGCGTTATCAAAGAGTCGGTCGAATCGGAAGCACGCATGAAAGAAGCTCTGCATGACAGCATCATGGAATTCGCCAGGGAAACGCTGGGAGAGATAGAAGAGGGAGTCCAGGAGACATTCCAGGCGGCGCTTGGCTCACTTGCGGAGGAAGCCTCCTCTGAAATCGTCCAACAGGAGTTGGAGGCGATGGGCAAAGTTATTTCAGAAGCCGCGCAGACAATTACGGAACGCGCTTCGTCACTGACATCGTCTCTACAACAAATTGCGCAGGAATTCGCCCATGTCGATATTAGCAGAGACACCACGAAGGAGGAACTTAACGCTATTCTTGCACGCTTCCCCAAAACGCAAGATGTAAAGGGCTGAGGTAACTACTCAGCCCTATTCGGCGAAAAACACTATATGTGGCAGAATAGACGAAATTATTGGCAAATAGTAGGCGGCTTAGCCCACCCGAACCACACCGACCCAAACATGGTTACACATGCTACAGGACCAACTACTTTTTCAACCGTTTACGACCGATGCGCATTTGTCCACGACCGAACCCAAACAGGCAGCCCCATACTTAGATCACGAAGGGATGGAGTTTAATATTTGGACATTATCTGCACTTGGACCGCAGGAAATAATTCCAACCGGTTGTCCAATCAGCGTTTCGATTTTTTGAATCACTTTCCTGTCATCTGCGTCACAAGTTTCGAGCAGTGGTGCAACTGCAGAAAGCACCTGAGTGAACTGTGCCCTTTGCGCAAGCGGAAGAAAACGCGGGAGGCGGAAAGATGTCAGCACACCATCGGATATATCAGAGTCGACGAACGTATCGTCGAAACCGGGCTGTCCTTTATAGCCCACGCAATATTTCCATGTTTTCAGGTGTGACAACACATCCAGGTGAGTCAGTACCAAAGAATCCACAGCACCTGCCACCTCCAATGCATAACGAGCCAAAACTGCATCAAACCATCCATAACGGACCGTGCCCTGCCATTCATTATGTTTATTATGCTCGGAAACAACAGATGTTAAAACATCTGTTTCAGTTGGCAACGGGCCTGGCCCGTGACGTACTGCATAGGATCGCATAACTCCGAATTGAAATATACGTGAATCTGGCGCCATCTCCTCGATGAGATCGAAAGCATTTGCCGCAGTGCAACGCGACCATGTTGTAAAGGGATGAAAACCTGCATCTGCATCGAGTAAGACCCCCTGAGCACCCTCGAATACCACATTCTCCGTCTCGCGCAAACAACGTCCCAACTCTGAGTCGGGTATCAACAGTCCAAGCTCACCAATCCGGGCAACGGAGGATATCCATGTTTCAATCACATCCTCCCCCTCGAAAATCTTACACTCCCGGGCAAGGAGAAATCCAAGGGAAAGATCTTTGCAAAGTACAATGACCTGTTCACGTTTCTGCTCGCGGATGGCTTGCAGTTTTCGCCGGAGTACGGTTGGACTGTTCAGATCGCCTGCGAGCACGCTGGTTTCGGGATGCAATAGTGCGTCTTCAACCGCTTCGCCCACTCCCACTCCACAACTCCCATGCCGATCCGTGCCGCGCGCAATTTCGCGAATACGGTTGGCTGCCTGATGGAAAGGCGTAATGACAAGAGCTTGATCACTCAAACGCAGCCGGGAAAAAGCATCTTGGACGCCCACCCCTTCCAGGATATCCCCCTCTACAAGCAGCGCCCCGGGATGAATCACGACATGCCTGGAAAGGTATGTCTTTACGCCCGGGATGAATGTCCCGGACCCAAATTGAGAAAATGTATGGTGACGCCCGTCGAGTGCAACGACGTTATGCCCGGCTTGAGCGCCGCCGTTATAGCGCACAACAACATCAGCTTTCAAATGACGGACAAGGAAATCGGTCAGCAGGCCTTTGCCCGAGTCCCCAAAACCAAGATCGACGACGATGTATGCGCGCAAAGAAAGAATAGTCCAAACAGCCGGGTCACACTTGAGTGTTCCTGTCCGTTATCAACCAGGATTAAAGAAACGAGATAACCAGCTAGGATTGTGCTTAATATTTAGAATAACCTCCGCAAATGGCGTTAGCGACCGAATCACTTGACTCCGGCGACCGGACGGCATTCCTGCGCCAATTAGGAATTCCATAAGCTCCTTTATGTCCGAGACTCGCCCTTCACTGAGCAAGATGGCTCCAGCAGTAACAAAGCAGATATCAATAGGGGATTCAAGGCAAAGAACATGATCACCGAATAGATCCCGCCAGCGACGCTCGCATCGTCTCGCACGTGCACGGTCAGGGATGATGAAAAATGGGACGTACGTTTTCTGCAGCTCGGCAACAATCTCTTCGCAGGTGAGATCTTCATCCAATTTGTCCCCGATAATCCCCTCTACGATATGTTTCGAGAGAGTGGGAAAAGGCGTCTCGTCGCCTGTCATAAACAGATAGCCTCGTTTATTTCGCTTCACCATGCAATCCATCTCGGTATGCGCCGCGAGGAAATACAATCCCAGTTCGTAGCTTTCTCCCTCCCCCCCACCGCCGCCTTCCAGATATGTCCAGGTTAACCATTGATCCATTAATTGAGCAGTCGATTCAAACTGACCTACCTGAAGTGGCGCGGCATCGGACATTGCATTTCCAATAGCCATAAAGAGGAGTTGTGGATCACGAATTTGACAATCCATCAACACTTTCATAAAGTTGGGAAGTTGCTGGCTTGCCATGATTCTTGGGATTTCCCCCATGGAGCCGGAAACATCTAAAGCAAAAACGATTCCCTGCGATTGCGGGTGATCCGCGCTGTCCCGACTCTCTCGCAGCTTAACACCTTTTGGGTTCATGAGTGGATGACATTGAGTTTGCCCGAATACATGTTCCATAGGAATATTCGCACGGCCGCGGAGAAGAGCTTCATGAGCGGCTTGACTGTAATTACCGTTTCCCATTTTGAAATCTCCTTTCTTTTCATCAGATAGATTATTTGGATTGTGAGTCAAGCATGGGTCAGGGTGGCATCACGATAGGAATAAACTGAGGCGGACCAAAGACTGCTGTGGCAATCTCACCGAGTTCTTCGCGAAGCGTCCAGGAATCATCTTTTGCTGAACTGGCCGGGTCAACAAGGGCAACGCGTTTTACAATGCCAGTCAGGCGTGCTGGCACG
>DATDRD010000541.1:0-2444 GCA_035291925.1 Anaerolineales bacterium | reverse complement strand
CCAGCGTGGCGCAGTTGCTGGAAGCCGCGTAGTGGGGCAGCATGAAGCCCTTTTCATTTAATGCCCATTCGAGCTGGGCGATAATGATGCCTGCCTGGGCTGTCACTGTCAGTGATTTCTCATCAATGGCAATGATCTTGTCCATCCGTTTCATGTCGATCAGGATGCCGCCGAAAATGGGCAGCGCGCCGCCTTGCGTGCCTGATCCGCCTCCCCAAGGTATGACGGGGATGCGATACTTGTTGGCGACTTCCAATATCTCAGAGATCTCTTCAGCCGAACCCGGATGGACAATGTAATCCGGTGGTCTGAGCGGCATGCCGCGATCCAGCCACATCTGAGGCATCCAGGCCCAATCAGTGGAGTAAATGAACTTATCGCTTTCTTCAACCGATACAAAATCCGGGCCTACGATCTCGCTCAGTTCACTGCGGATCATCTCTGAAAGGAACAGGTTATTTTCCATGATCAATGGGTGCCCATCAGGCTGTTGAGGATGAACCAGTCAAGTTCTTCATAATCGCGAGCAGAGATCAGTTCTTTTAACTTCACCTGATCCAGAGAGCGTACGATTTCAACCAGGCGCAGGAAGGTTAGCAGGCTATTACGCAAGTGCTTGGTAGCGACTTCGGCTGGTTGCGTGCGAATGGCTTTCACGTCCATGCCGACCATCCCTTTTTCGTAGAACCGGTTGCCATCCAGAACGCGTACCTCGTTGAACGCCCGTCGCAAGTCCACCGAACCAAAGGAACGATCCTGGTCGTATTTCAAGCCATTCTGATCATTCAAGTGGACACTCCACAACTTTCCAAACGCCAGGCCGAAGGCCATCTCGTCGGATGGATCCAACCCGGCAAGGATCGCATGGGCCGATTCAACGAGACAACCGACACGCTCTGGGTGATCCGACTGGGCGCCGAGAGCCAGGGCGTGCCCGATGGTAGGGAGATAGGCCATATCCATTGGCTCGTTTGGTTTGGCTTCGATGGCGATGCGCAATTCCTTATCGTAACTCAACAGGGTATTGACAGCTTCCAGCAAGTGGTGTGTGGCACGCGAGGCGTCTTTTGCCTCGCGCATGTAGGTACCTTCGCGCGCCAGCCAGAGCACCATCAGATTACAGCCCAACTCACGAGCGATATCCACCGCCTTTTTGGAACGATCGATGGCATACTGTCGCATCTGAGGATCATTCGCTGTATAAGCGCCGTCCACTGTCATCGGGGATTCCCACAAGCGGGGAGCGACAAACTCAGCGATCAAGCCCTGTTCCGTCAGCTTGGCGCGTGTCGCACGGGCCTGTTTACTGATCTCCGTCGCGGTCAACTTGTCGAGATCGGGCACGACATCGTCGTCATGAAATTGCATGGCATCGTAGCCCAATCCTTTGAGGATCTTCACTTTTTTATCGAAGGGAACAGGAGACCGGACGGTCGGCCCAAAGGGGTCAGCGCCCTCATGGATGTTCCATGGCCCAAATGAGAAACGATATCCAAATTTTTCCATGTTAGCTCCTAATCCGGAAATACCGGAACAAAACGAGGAATTCAATTTGCATTGAAAAACAACTCACAGGCAATCTAGGCCCTCAGCAGTGCATTCTCCATGAACGATAAAGTATCAGAGAGCGAACGTACACCACCTGAAGCGCCGAGGCCGGTCACGCACAGGGCACCCACCGCGTTGGCAAATCGCGCGGTTTTCTCCATCGGCCAACCTTGCCAAACCCCGGTGATGAAGCCAGCGGCGAAGGCATCCCCTGCGCCAGTGGCATCCACCACATCAACCTGGAAGGCCGGGAGGCGAATCACCTGACCATCGCCAGACATCACCAGGCAGCCATCCACACCCATTTTGAGTCCCACCGTGCTTACGCCACGCTCCAGCAAAGCGCGTCCAATTTCCATCGGGTCATCCAGGCCAGTCAGGGCCTGGCCTTCAGGCAAACTGGGAACAAAGTAGTCAATATGAGGCAGACAAGGTGCCAGAATATCCATCCAGCGCCCGGTGTCATCCCAGACTGTGTCCAGGAAAGTAGTTACACCCGCGGCGCGGGCATGGCGCAGCAATTCAGCCGTCGGTTGGCCATCAATGCCGGGCATGACCAATGATCCGGCAATATGCAGAATAGAACCTGCCTCCACCATCGAGAGGTCAATATCCTCCAGCGTCAGGTGGGCGTTGGCCCCGATATAGTGCACAAAGCGTCGTTCGCCATCTGGTGCAACCATTACCATCGTGGCTGAGGTGCCGACCTCCTTATCACGCGTGATGCCCCGGGTCCCGATACTGCGGTCCGCCAGGGCATTGAGCACGAAGTCACCGAAGGAGTCCGAACCAATCTTTCCAATCACTTCCACAGGCAGCCCAAGCCGCGCCAAAGCCGTAGCAGTATTGATGGCACAGCCGCCGGTATGTAAGCTCATTTCATCTACCAAAGCCAG
>DATDRD010000540.1:0-2858 GCA_035291925.1 Anaerolineales bacterium | reverse complement strand
TGACAGGCGGCGCAGTTCTGTGCATAAAGCTGTCTTCCGTTGGCGAGCGCCTCAGGCGTGGTGTTCGATTCCCAGATGTAACTTACGACATCCCATTTCTCAGAATCACTCAGATCCGCGGAATTCAGATTTTCATATAGTTGATAGGGAGAATTTGCGCGATAAAAATCGGGATTGGCATATTGGGAGATTGGTAAATTGGCGGCAAGTTGCTGACCGTTGATAGCCGACGGCTGAGTCTCTGGAATAACCGGCGCGTCGTGAGTTGCATCAATATCGAGGCCGAGAGAAACATATAGAGGAACCCCGTCGGCTTTACTCAGAACAGGTTCAGGATCCGAACCGCTGACTTCAATCGTCCCGCGCATCCGCCAATGATTGACTCCGCACCAGCGCGTGCAGAAAAATGTGTAAATGCCCGGCTTGTCAAAAGTCAATTCGATATCGGTCACCTTACCAGGCTCAATATCTACTGCATCCATCTGCATCTGACCTACCGCAAATCCGTGAAGGACGTCATCGGATGTGAGACGCAGATGAAGCGGTTTGCCGACTTCCGCTTGAATGACATCCGGGCTCCAGCCGCCGTCCTCCGCCATTTGCGCGTGGATAAGGGGTGTGCGCGTCCAAAAGAAAAGCGGCGCTCCAATCGCTCCCAAAGTTGCTGCCACTATCAAAATGCGTGAGAGGAGTTCCGGGCGTTTCATAGCAGTAACCAAAGCATAACCAGTTTGGCAGTGAAGCAGTATGCGATGAGAGGGATTGACGAGACTTGGGCTTCGCTCGCAGCCTTCCGTGCCGTGCGCACTGACCAAACCAATCCGCCGACGAGCGCCAGTGTTTGCCCGGGCGCAAGAATGGATGTGAGCAGAGGCTGCCAGGCGGCCTCTGCTGTGCCAAAGAGATTCCAACCGAGGCCAAGTGGATCAGAAAGTGAAGCGAGGATGTACGTTGCGTTGGTGAGTACGAACGATAAACTGAACGCGACCCAGAACATCAAACCGAGAGGGATAAGTGAAGTAGAGAGAGTCGCGAATCGCTTTTTGAATGACTTAAGATTCTCAAAACGCGAAATGCAAAACGCGAAGAGAGAAGGCATGATAATGAAAATGATCCCAAGAAAAGCTGCCACGTAGATGAACCACGCGCCCGTGCCAACTTTGTAAGCCGCGTCCTTGAGCGCGCTCCACGGCCCAAGCAGAACACCAGCGTAGATCATCGCGGAACCGAGCATGACAAATGCTTTGAAGGCTTCATCCATTCTTGCAGAGGGTTTGGCAAGATCAGCGGAGAATGGGCGAAGATTGATGGCAATGTTATCGTGCGGGCAGGTGCGGATGCATTCCATGCACAAACCGCAATATGTGTTCTTGGTCAGGCCGCCAGGGAATACATCCCACGGACAACCATAGCCATTTGTTGAACCGTTATAGCAGGGCTTGCCATCACAGGTGACGCATACCTGTTTGTCTTTGATCCGCAATTCGATCGGCGCGGCCTGCGAATAGAGACCGATAAATCCGCCAACAGGGCAGAGATAACGACAAAATGCGCGGCGCTCAAAGACGGTGCTCAGTCCAATCGCGCCGAACAGCATGGCGGCCAGGACAATGCCTGTTACATTTGGCGTCGTGAGAAGGACACTGCTGAATAATGCAAGCAGAAGGAAGGAAATATTTTGCAGCCAGATATTTCTCAATGCCTTGGGCCAGCGCAAATTCAGCCATTTTGGATTTTTATCTGGCGGATTCAATACAGCACCGCGCTGAAGCCATTCTCCGGGTAAAGGAATCGGGCAAACCGCGCACCATCCACGCCCAAAGAATGGAACTGCCACGAGAATTAGAATCGCCCACCACGCGATCCATACGAAGACAATGCTGAAATTGTGACTCCCAACAGGCGTGCCAATGAGTCCCGCGAGGATGGCGAAGAGGTATCCCGCCAGCATAACGATAAAGACTGCCAGTTGCGGCCAGCGGTTCTTGACTGCTGATTTGATAATGGGGAAGCGGGTGAGTTCGATGCGGGACATAAGGATTAACGGTTTTCAGTTAATGCTCTTTTTTCTTTTGCGTTATAAAAGAGGAAAGAGGAAGGAAGCCAATAACAGCAAGAGTGGCCAGGCCTATCGAGCGATATAACCAGCCATTCGTACCGACAGTCAACTTGCCAATCATGAATGGGTGCATGGCTCCACAAGTGACATTGCAACGCATTCGGAAGGAACCTGATCTGTCTGCGGTAAACCTCAAAGTGGCGGTTTGGCCCGGGTCGGCTTCGACGGAGATATCATAGCCGTCAATATATAAGCCATGAACCACATCCGTGCTGACCAGTTGAACGGTCACCGTATCGCCAGAGTTTACCTCAAGTTCTGCAGGGGAGTATGCATATTGTCGCGCTTCGATCCGAAAGTTCCGCTCCTGAGGCGCAATGGGACGGACTGGCAGCGGCGCGAAGGCCACGACCAGTCCAGCCATAACAAAGAGGAGAAGAAAGAAACGAGAACGCATAAGATTAGGGGATATTGGATGGTCCGTACTTGGAATAAGTCGTATCTATATATAGCCTGGCTTCCTGCGGACTTTTCCCTTCCTGTAACATGCGCATGACATCCTGTGTTATATCAACACAGATCGAACAACCAAGAGCATGATTGTCGAATTCGATGTTGCTCCGTGCGTCCACATCCGAAACATAGCAGTCGTAATTAGAGGTATGCCCAATATCGCCACAGCCGCAATAGCATGGGATATTTTTCATTACATCAGGATTCGCGGCAGTGAACTGATACGCCTCCTGCACTGTAACCGGCGCCGATTGAACTTCCGGGGGCATCTGATCCATTGGCATCA
>DATDRD010000539.1:0-2951 GCA_035291925.1 Anaerolineales bacterium | reverse complement strand
TGAGCGAAAAGGACAAAGGTCAAACGGATGCCATCAACAAGGGATTTGCGCGCGCCAGGGGCGAGGTCCTTGCGTGGATCAATTCGGATGACACCTACGAGCCGGGCGCGATCTCTGCCGCTGTCAGGTATTTGCAGGAACACCCCAATCTGGGGATGGTATATGGCGATTGCAACTTTATCAACGAAGATGGGCGTGTGATCGGCAAATTCGGCTCAGCACAAACAAGTTATCGTCTGCTCCGCCAGGGATACGCTCACATTCCCCAACAGACCATGTTCTTCCGCGCGGACTTATGGGAGCAAGTCGGTCCGCTCGACCCATCATTTTACTTCGCAATGGATTATGATCTGTGGACGCGCATTGCCGCGCGCTCAGAAATAAAATATGTGCCGCAAACCTGGGCAAACTTTCGATTACACACTTCAGGCAAGACGATCATTGCCGATGACCGCTGCTGGCCCGAGATGATCAGAGTCCATTACCGTGATGGCGGCTCATTTTTCTCGGTGATCGTGGCAAAGTATTACATCCGCAAATTGATCGCGCCCATTTGGAACTGGCGCAGACGCAGAATGTTGAAAGCAAACAATTAACCACTGAGTACCAAGTTGAAAGCGGAGTCCAGAGCCTTCGCGACACTTGTACTGCACTGCGTTGGGTGCACACCTGCCCTGGTAGGCAGTGCCAGGGGTGCAGGTGAGCACCCCTGTGGGGCCTGACTTTGGAATTCCGACGATGGGCGTCCTCGGACTCCATCATTGGTTCAGTGGTGGAAAGACAAACAGATGAATTGGCTATTTTCTCCTCCATCCTTGGATGACCTCACCCGCCTGCTCAAGGCATGGCGGTTCTGGTCCGTTGGCGCGCTGATCGGCGCGTTGATCGGCGCGGCGGTGTTTTATCTTGCCCCACCGCCATATCGCGCACGTGCCACCGTCCTTGTGGATTTCAATCTCGAACAAGCCTGGCCGCAGGAGACGGACCGTCAGCAGTTCTATTATCTCGAGCGCGAGACGCGTAAACTGGAGGAGATCGCCTGGTCAGATTCTGTGATAGAGGCAATCGCAGAGACCAACAGGAGCATCACAACCCAGGAACTACACGATGGGAGGTTATCCCTCAGCCAGCCTGCGGAGGGCGGATGGCATTTCTACGTTGAGGATGAAAACCCGGAGCGCGCTGCAGCGATTGCATCGGTGTGGGCCCAGGTGTTCGCGGGACAGGCCGGGAATCGCGCCGCGTCCGCAGATGGACTGAATTCATTCATTGAAGCAACAGCGACACAGACGGCTCAACTGCCGGTGGAACGCAGCATATCCATCAGTACATATCTTTTTGTGGGCGCGATCGCGTTTCTCGCGGTGGCTTCCTTTCTTGTTTTGTTTGCCCTCACCCCTCGCCCCTCTCCCAGTGAGAGATGGGATGGGGGTGAGGGATGAATCGATTCTCGCGCTTTCTATGGGGCGCGGCTTTATTTACTTTGCCTGTCACGAGTTTTCGCTATTTCCCATTCCTGGGAGAGGGCACGTATGTCCGTCCATTGTCGCTGTATCCCGTTGCTTTTCTTCTGCCGCTTCTGCTCATTCAGCTTTTGCGAGGAAAAACATCTTTCCCGCGCGCGGGGACGCTGACCCCGCTTCTCGGGTTTGCGCTGCTCGCTTTAACGGCGACCAGCCTTGGGGTCCTGCTTGACCCGCTCCCGTTGCGCGGACAGGAGTACTTGGGGCGAGCCATCCGTGCCTGGGCCACGCTCGTCATCGGGCTGTCCTTTTTTATCGCAGCGGTATGGATGAACCGCAACGAAGATGATCTGCGGTTTACCATCAAATGGCTGCTGGCCGGCTTCGTGGTGGACGTGCTATGGAGCGGTGTCCAGTCGCTGGCTTTCTATACGCCATTGCTCGAGAAGGTGACCGTGACGCACTGGCAGCGCGCCTTCTCGATGCGTGAATTGGTGAAGACCAACCGCGTTTCCGGCATGGCTTATGAGCCCGCCTGGCTCGCGGGGCAGATCGCTACCGTTTATTTGCCCTGGCTCTTCGCATCGTTTCTGACGCGCATACGCGTGACGCGTCTCAAATGGCTTGAAGTGACGCTGCTGGGTTTTGCCGTGTTGCTGCTGCTCGCAACTTTTTCGCGCGGCGGATTGCTGACCGCAGCCGTTGCATTGGCCCTGACTTTTGTTCTTGCTGGCCGCGCTGAATTACGCGCCGCATGGAACTGGTTTCACTCAGGATTTCAACGTGGAAGCAACTGGCTTTTGCGTTTTGGCGTGCTGGTTCTGAGCATTGGTGTGCTTGCGGGCGCAGGATCATTCTTGGCTCAAAAGGGATATATTGCGCGCCTGTTCAGCACAAATGCTGAGAGCATCGAGGAATTCGTTATCGAAAATTCGGCCGGGGCGCGCGCCGCATATAATTTCGGGGCGCTGGGCGCGTATGAGGAGAGTCCAATTACCGGTGTGGGCCTGGGCGCGAGCGGCTTTTATATCTACGACCATTTGCCCGATTGGGTAATGACCACCGTCCCTGAGATCGCGCGCCAGCTCAGCCCTGAAAATCGTTTATATCCGAACCCTAAGAACATGTACTTGCGGCTGCTGGCAGAGACAGGTTTGACCGGCTTCATACTTTTTGTTGCGTTCTTATTTTCTGTGCTCGGTGATTCGCTGAGGGTTTTGCAATCCGGAACCACTTTTGCACGCTATCTTGGAATCGCAGGTCTGTTCTCGTGGATCGCGGTCGCGCTTTACAACGCCACGCAGGATTCGTTCGCAACGCCCAATATCTGGATCAACTTCGGCATTCTGGTGGGGATGACCGCGTCTGCGATAGAATCAGAAAAGCCTTCTCAGGAGCAGTCATGATCGTTCTCTCCGTTGGCATGCCGCGCGCCGGTTCAGGCTGGCACTATAACCTGATCAATGATCTGATGAAGACGCGCGGCTC